>CAMIVJ010000062.1 GCA_946401765.1 uncultured bacterium
TAGTTGGAGAGCTTGTTGCCGTCCAAGGTAAACGCGCCGAAGAAGTTCTGGTACGCTCCATTGTTGGCCGTGAGACGCGCGTCGAACTCCGTGATCAGATCGCGCCGAGGGGCGATGCCGGAATCAAAGTAGCCGCCGCCGTCCGAGTGGACGTATTCTACCTCCTTCGCGTATGGCAGGTTCTCCGTCTGCATCAGGAAGAAGCGGAATCTGGCGTTCACGGCCTTCATCCCGTCGGGAACCGTGTACTCATAGGACGTCATGCCAACAGGAACGTCCGCCACCTTGACGAAGGAGCTCCAGTTGTACTTTGACATTCCGGCGTCGTCTGCGCCATATGCGATGTAGAGCGAATGGGCGGCTGTTCTCCGCCCGCCGAACGTCAGCGTGTAGACGCCTGCGCCTGACGATTCCACATCCATCGTAGGCGCGTCGTTTGCGTCCATCTTCAGCAAATCGCCAAGTTCCATTCCGGCCCTGCCGTTCTCGTAGATGCGGCGGATGTCGTCGTGCGAGAGGCCGCGCGTCCAGAGCGCGAAGTCGTCCACCGCGCCAACGAACTTCTTGCTGTAGTTGCCGTTGCCGTCCTGGCCGATGTAGAACGGGCAGCCGCTTTCAAGCGTGAAGCCGGCGAACGTGCCGGACGCCCAGCCGAGCGTGCCGTCGCTGCGGCCCTGATAGACGGTGATCACGCCGTCGTCGTTGCGCGTTATGGCGTAGAACGTCCAGAGGGATGCCGACTCCACGTCGAACGGATAGAAGTCGAGGCGGCCAGATCCCTGCGTCTGGTTGTTCACGCCGCTGCCGAGGTTCACCCCGGCGCCGACGTAGTAGGTGCTGCCGAGCTGCTTTCTCATGCGCGCGGCAAAGATCATGCCTTTGTCCTTTCCTGTCCAGCCCTTGTTGCCGAAAAGAACGGGGTCGTCGTTGGCATTTGCGGACGATGTCTGCTTTGAAATGTCGTACTTCGCCCAGACGACGGCGGTGAAGCTGCGGTTGGAGTCCTCGAACGCAAGCGAGGCGGTGTCGGTGCCCGTGAGCTTGAGATACGCCCCGGAGGGGATGTTCAGGGCCTTGCCCACCATGCCGTTTGCAATTAGCGCAGGCGAGCCGCCTTCCTCCGGCACAACGGAGCTTCCGGCTGCGGCGTTAGCCGTGGTGGATTCGCTGAACGGCAGATATACGGCAAGTCCGTCGTTGAGAGTGCGCCCTGCCGGCGCCGCAGTGCCGTCGCGCAGCGTCGCCTGGAGGTCGTCAACCGCCACGCCGAAGTGCGCGAGCGCGCTCGCCGCAACGTCGAAGTTGTACGGATTGCCCGTGATGCGCCCCTGCGTCACGCCCGTTCCCGAGATGACGATCGGAATCGTATGGGCATGGCGGCCGGCGGTTATCGTGCCATGCTGATTCGAGTAGCCGCCGTGGTCCGAAGTGACGGCGATGAGCCAGTCCTCGTCCGCGAACGTCGGGCGCGAGGCGATCGCGTTCATGCACGCGCCGATGTAGCCGTCAACCATCGCGACGGCGGCGCGGTATCCGGCGGACATCGGATAATAGTATCCGGCATGCCCTGCGGCGTCAACGGCGTCGATGAAGTAGAGAGTCGCATCGGGAGCGGCAGCGGAAGCGAGGCGCGATGGAAGCGCCACGGCGTTCTCGGCATCCGTTCCGCCCATGTATTCCACGCCCTCCGTGGGTGCGAGATTTCCGTCCGGGCTCCACGAATATACGAAGAGCGCCGTCGCGCCGTCCTTCGCGTCCATGATGCGCTTGAGCCACGTGGGCTTCAAGGAGGAGGTTCCGCCTTCGAGCTTGGAATTATCCGTCACGCCGTGCTGCGCAGGTGTGTAGCCGGTCGCGATGGATACGTGGTTCGGAGCTGACGAAGGCGCCGAGCCTGGCGTGATCTCGCCGGTCACGGACCAAGCCGACTTGTAGCCCGGCTGCCACTTTCCGGCGCGTAGGCGCTCTAAGTTCGGCATTTCGCCGGTCTCGACAGCATCGGCGCGAAGGCCGTCCACCATCACCACAAGCGTCATCGGACGCTTTGCTCCGTCGGCAAACGCCGGCAACATCGCCGCTGAAGCCACTGTAAAAGCCCAAGCGGCAACCCTATTTGCGAACTTGAATCTCATGACAACGCCCTGCTTGATCTCGTTCTTGTTTTCCGGCGCAGCTGGGACTACCCGCCTGTCCAACCGGAGCCACACTAAATTCCAGCCCCCGCCAGAATAACGTGTGGCTTCATAATTATACCAAGGACCTTCCCATGTTGCAAGCACCTGACTCAAACGGTCGCTGGGGCTGGAGGTGGCTGACAACGCATACGGCCCCGATCCGAGGCAGCCCTAGTCGCTAGGCGCCAAGCACCAACTCCCAAGGCCCGTGCCGACGCCATACGAGGTCAACGGCCGCGGCAGTGTCCTCGGCGGTGCCGCCCGCGGGAACGTAGATCGGAGTGGACTGGTGGCGGAACCAAGTGTCCTGCCGCTTCGCGAGCTGGCGCGTGCGCACAAGTATTTTCTCACGCACGGACTCGACGGGAAGCCCTTCGATGAACTCCTTGTAGCCGATCGCGGCGGAGGCGGTGTCGGACCAGACAGGATACACGCGGCGCAGTTCGGCGACTTCCGCCGCCAGGCCGTCCATGAACATCGCGTCCAGGCGGCTCTCAATGCGCTCGTGCAGGCGCGCGCGAGGCATCTGAAGGACGGGATACTCCGGCGGAGGGAACGTCCACTCCCTGTCGAGGCCGCGAAGGAGCGCGGAGAAGTAGAGCCCCGTTCCGCCCACCACAACCACTGGACGATCCGCGGGCAGCGCGGAAAGCCATTCGGCGGCGGCGCGAAGCCATGCTCCCGACGAGAAATGCTCGGCGGGCGTCACTATGTCAACGCCGCCCATGCAGAACTCTTCGCGCTCCTCGCGCGAAGGCTTTGCCGTGCCAAGGTCCATGCCGCGGTACACGAGCATTGAATCGGCGCTGAGGATCGCGGCGCCGCGCGCACGCGCCAGGATGGCGGCCGCGGCGGACTTTCCGCTCGCGGTGGGACCGGCGAGAAGATATGCCTCACGCTTCGTCATCGCACTCGCCGTCCATGCGCTTCGGGCTGCCGCTTTTGGCGAAGAGTCCATGGACTATCAGAATGGCGGCGGCTACGGTGATGAAGGAATCGGCCACGTTGAACACAGGGAAGTGATGCACGCCCCAGTGGAAGTCGAACATATCCACCACGCAGCCGCGCGAAAGCCGGTCCACGAGATTGCCGATCACTCCGGCGTACAGCAGCACCTCGGCTGCGGCGCCCCATCCGCCCGGCGGGAATATCGACTTGCGCTTCCACACCATCATGCCAAGGGCGAAGAACGCGAAGATCGCGAGCGGCCACACATGGCCCTGCAGCATGCCCCAGGCGCAGCCGCGGTTCTCGACGTAAGCGAGATTGAAGAATCCGTCAACCACCACGCGCGGGGGACGCCCCTTGAGAAACGACACTGCCGCCACCTTGGCGGCCTGGTCAAAGAAGAGCAGGTTCGCCACGGCAGCGGCGGTTATCACCAGGCGTCGCAGCATCAGCGTTTTCCGTATGGACTTTCCATCGCCGTCTGGCATTCCATGCATGTGTGCACGAAAGGCAGATTCATGAGGCGCGGCTTGCGGATGAGCTGGCCGCACATCTCGCAGATTCCGTAGGTGCCGTCGGCAATGCGCTGAAGGGCCTCGTCGATCTTCTGTACGATCTTGTTGTGCGAATCGACCTGGGTGAGGTTCTGGAGGCGCATGAACGCGTCGGATCCATCCTCATCCTCGCGAATGCGGTCGTCGGCCTGCTCAAGGGCGATGCTGCGCAGCGTCTCGGACTGTCCCAGAGCCTCCTGCCGCAGCAGGATGAGACGACGCCGGAACTCGTCGAGGTCGGCCTCCGAGAACTGCATGGTGTTCTGCCCCTTCGCGCGTGACGTCGGGCGGCGCGAGAGTTTCATGTCCGTCGCGCTGCGCTCCCTGGCCATGCGAGAGTCATCCTCCCTCTGGCGCTTCTTCATGCTCTCGGCGAAGGCGAAGGCGAGGTCCTGGCTGCGGTTTTCGAAGGCTGGAGCCGGCTCGGGCTTCTTGGCCACGGGCTTGGCGGGCTTCTTGCTGATCACCGTGATTGGCTTGCGGACAAAATCCCTGCGGGACTTCTTGGCGGCATCGGCCGCAGACTCCGTCTCGGGCGCAGTCTTCTTCGCGGAGGGCTTCTTCGCTGGAGCCTTCTTCTCTGGCGCCTTCTTCTCAGACGCCTTCTTCACGGACACCTTCTTCGCGGAACTGGCCGCTTTCGCTGGCACCTTCTTCGCCGCCGGCTTCTTGCCGGACTTCTTGCTTGCGGGGGGTGGTTTCGGTTTGCTCATGTTGCAACATCCTCGTTTTATAAAGCGATCAGGAAACCTCGGGCGAAGCTGCCAACCAGGCACGCACTTCGTCGGAAATCACGCCTACGGCCTTGATCTTGGCCTCTGAGGCCCTGCCGTCCGCGTCGGTGATTTCAACAGTGTCGCCCGGGCGCTTGCCCATGAAGGACTCCGCCAGGCGGGTTTTGCTGGATATGATGCCGCGCTCGATGTCGTTGTCCCACTCGCCGAGCACGGTGTACGTGCGCTCCGCGCCGTCAGCCGCCACGATGGTAACGCTCGAGCCAGGCACCACGGCCTCGGGCGCCGTCACGTCGGAGAAGTCGACCGCCTTGACGACGTTGAGATCCTCCTGCATGAGCGTCTGCTTCTGCAGAAGCGCGCGCTGCTCGTCCTTTGCGTACTGGTATTCTGCGTTTTCGCTGAGGTCGCCGTAGCTTCTGGCCGACTCGATGCGCTTCGTGTTCGCCGGGATTTCCACGTTGATGAGATGTTCGTACGCGGCCTGGCGCTCTGCGTAGGAACGGCGAGACGTGATCCGCTCCGCCTTCTTGACCTCGGCCTTCTTCTCAAGGCGCGTGGAGAGCTCGGGCGCAATCTGCGTCATGCGCACAACGATCATGTGGTGCGTGGAGGGGTCCCACGCGATCGACGCCTGGAAGCGCTCGAAGAAGAGGGCCTTCTGGTCGGAATTGAGCTGCTCGAGCGTCGATGCGAGCCATTTCTTGTCCGCGAAGAGGCGGCGGATCATGTTCTGCATGCGCAGCTTTTCGCCGCCCTGCCTGCCTTCGCCGAGGGCAATCGCGTGCGTGAGGATCACCACGAGAGGCGGAAGCTGCGGCCAGGCCTTGAAGGATTCGTAGCGGCCCAGCACCAGCGTGACGAGGGTGGCGGGGGCAGACGGGCTCTTGAGGAGCTCGGCAACCTTGGCGCGGCAGACTTCGTCGTCCTTGAACGCCGCTATGGTCTCGCCGAGGAAGGTGAAGCACATTCTGGGCAGCGCCTCAAGGAGAACGCCTCTTGCCTCCTCGCGGTTCTCGGCCACGAGGAATGCGACGAGAGAGCCTACGTCGCGCGCGGGGAGAGTGCGCGCGGCTGCGATGTAGCGCTCCTCGCCGGAGACGTCCTTTGCCCACAGATAGGCGCGCACCTTGGCGAGGCTGGTGGGCTTCTCGAGCTTCTGCAGGTCGCCGTCGAGCTTGAGGTCGCCGATGCAGAACGCGATGCGCGCATAGAGGGCGTCGTCCACGCCGCGCGCGCCCTTGAGGGCGTATGCGAGACGGTCCACGATCGTGGCGCGGCGGTTGTCGGGCATGCCCTTGAGGCGGCCGGCGGACTGCATTTCGCGCACGCTGGAGAGAATACTCTTGGGATCCTTCATCTGGGCGAAGGCGGTGAACCACGCGTCGCCGTACTCCTCGTCGGCGGCCTTGACGTGTATGGGATCGGTGCGGCGCGTGGGGATCTCCACGCACTTGTCCTGCCTGAGATCGGCGCGGGCGCGCTCCCAGAACTTCTTCCATTCGGCGCTTCTCACGAAGCCGTTCTGCGCGCAGAGCTCCTCAAGGCGCGTGATGGGCATGTCGCCGAAGCTGGAGAGCATGGCCCTCACGAAGTCGCCGGGCTTATCCTTTATCATCATCTCCACGCGGGCTGGATCCGCCTTGCGAGTGACGAGAATGTGGCTTTCGGGCGCGACCTTGAGCGTCTCGCACGCGGCGTCGTAGGTGAACTGGTGGCCGCGGCGCGGCGGGCTGAAGAAGTCCACTGTCACGCGGCGGTTGAAGTAGTCGATGCGCTGTATCTCGCCAAGGCCCCACGCGGCGCTCAGAACGAGCATGTGGGGATGGAAGGCCACGAGGCATCCAAGGCGGGCAAGCGCCTCGCGGAGGGAACGAGAGCCGAAGCCCACGCTGTCGATAAAGGACATCAGCAGCCGGTCCTTGGTGGTCTTGCGCAGAGTGTCGTGCACCATCTGCGCCGCCGTCGTCTGAAGAGTCTTCTCGATAAGCTCCCAGCTGGCCGACATGAACGAATAGGCGCCCTCAAAGTCGCACGCGGCTTTATCATACGCCTGCAGCACAAGATTCACCCAATCTCTGCTCTTGGAGGTCGGCGCTTCGGCAAGCAGCTCCGCCAGCTCCTTCGCCGCATACGGCGGCTTGTCAATCAGCTCCAACAACCGAGCTTCCAGCTCTTCGACCGTCTTCTTCATTGAAACCCTTTCTTCTTTTCTCTGCAATCACGCTCTCGAAAAAGCAGTTGGATAGTATAGCAAAATATACGTCAGAGCGCAATTGCCCAGTTTGAAAAACACTGATTATGGCCGTTGGGCGTATTCTGGCACGTCGCGGTAGCGGTCGTCGTCGCCCAAGTCCCTCCTTAGTTCGGCGAGGCGGCGCTTGAGGAACTCCACCCTCGCGCGGCAGTCGGCCCGGCCGTATGCGTTGTCTAGCTCGTCGGGGTCCTTCTCGGTGCGGAAGTACTCCCACTCGTCGCGCTTGTAGTAGTACACTAGCTTGTCCACAGGCGTCACCACCCCGTACCACGCGGCGGTCGCATGTTCGCCGCCCTCAACGTAGTAGCGGCAGTAGCATGCGTCGCGCGCTTCTGGCAGCGGACGCCCCGCGAGACTCTCCAGGAACGAGCGCCCCTGCATCGACTCTGGCGTCTTCGCGCCCGCAACCGCGAGGAACGTCGGCGCGAAGTCGACGTTCGCCACGAGGTCCGCGTTGACGCTCCCAGGCTTGATGAGCGCCGGGCAGCGCGCGATGAACGGCATCTTCACCACCTCCTCCATGATGAAGCGCTTGTCGTAGAGGCCGTGGTCGCCGAGGAAGAAGCCCTGGTCGGAGGTGTAGATCACGAGCGTATTGTCCAGCACGCCCTTCTCCTTCAGGAAGGCCGTCATCTCGCCCACCGAGTCGTCAACAGACTGCACGCACGCCAGATAGTCCTGCATGTACCTGAGGTACGAAAGCGCAATCTTCGCGCGCGGCGTGATGCCCTCGGGCCAGTCGTCCACGTACTCGCCCCTGGCGTTCTTCCGCCCCTCCCATGCGCGGCCCTCGAACTCGAACTTCCCGCCCTCGCGGAAGTAGCGCGCAAGCTTGAGGTCGGCGCCAGGGCGCATGTGCTTCAGCAGCGTCATCGCCGTGGTGCGTATCGGCGAGGCGCGTCCTGCGAAGTCGTCGAAAAGCGTCGCGGGCGGCGGGATCTCCTTCAGCGTCAGCTTCCTGAACGGCGCACGGTACTTGTTGCTCGGCAGCCAGTTGCGGTGGGGCGCCTTGTGGTGCATCATCGTGAAGAACGGCTTGCCCGATGCGATCGCGGCGGAAATAACTTCCTTCGTGACGCGCGTGAGGTTCTCCGTGGCGTATTCGCCCTTGTAGGTGGTCTTCACCACCTTGCCGTCCCTGCGTTCGAAGAACCAGGGGTCCCAGTACACGCCCTGCCCGCCGTAGATCATCCAGCGGTCCCAGTCGCCGTCGCGCACCGTGTCGGGTCCGCCCACGTGCCACTTGCCCAGGAAGGCCGTGTAGTAGCCTGCGTCGCGCATGTAGCCGCCCACCGTCTTGATGGAAGGCGAGAGGCTGTTGAACGTGGGCACGCCGTTGCGGTGGCTGTACTGCCCGGTGAGGATGCCGGCGCGGCTGGGGGCGCAGATGGGGTTTGTGCAGCAGCAGTTGGAGAAGCGCATTCCCTCGCGCGCGAGGGCGTCCATGTGGGGCGTGCGGTTGATCTTCGAGCCGTATGCGGAGATGGCGTGTGCCGCATGGTCGTCCGTCATGATGAAGAGCACGTTGAGGCGCGCGTCGCGCGCCGCGCCGATGAGCCCGCGCGGCAGCAGCCCGGCGAGCGCGGCGCCGCCAGCCGCGCGCATGAAGTCCTTTCTTCCGATGCTCATGCGGCTCCTCCTGCTGCGCGGCGGGCGCTTTCAAGCGTGTTCCAGAGAAGCATCGTGATCGTCATCGGGCCCACCCCGCCGGGAACTGGCGTGATGGCGGACGCTACCTCGGCGCACGAGGCGAAGTCGGCGTCGCCGCATAGGCGGTAGCCCTTCGGCTTCGTGGGGTCGCTCACGCGGTTCACGCCCACGTCGATCACAACGGCCCCCGGCTTGATCATGTCGCCGGTGAGCGTGTTGGGGCGGCCCGCCGCAACCACCACCACGTCGGCCGTTCTGGTGTACACGGAGACGTCGGGCGTGCCGGTGTGGCAGAGCGTGACCGTTGCGTTCGCGTGCGGCGCCTTGCGCGCGAGCAGCGCGGCCACTGGCTTGCCCACGATGTTCGAGCGGCCTATCACCACCGCGTGCTTTCCGGCCACGTCAAGGCCGGCCTCCTCGATCAGCTTCAGTATGCCGTGCGGTGTGCACGGAAGGAAGCATTCCTCGCCGATGAGCATCTTCCCCACGTTTACGGGCGTGAAGCCGTCAACGTCCTTCTCGGGGGATATCGCGTCGATCACGCGCTTCTCGGAAATGCCCTTCGGCAGCGGCAGCTGCACGAGTATGCCGTGTATCGTGGGGTCGGCGTTGAGCGACTTCACGGCGTCGATCACCGCGTCCTCGGCCGCATCCGCCGGCATGCGTATCTCGCAGGAGATCATCCCGGCGTCGCGGCACGCCTTCTCCTTCGCCGTGACGTAGCTCACTGACGCCGGATTGTCGCCCACCAGAATCACCGCAAGCCCCGGCGTGACGCCCTTCTCCGCCTTCAGCGCCGCCACTCCCGCCGCGATCTCAGCGCGCGTGCGCTCTGCAAGCTTCTTTCCGTCTATCGTCTTTGCGCTCATCTCTCTCGCTTCCTTCTCTCTCTTCGCTGTTTCAAATGCGTCTTTTCCACTACGCCTCGCCTCTCAGCGCGGCCATGCGCTTTGATATGGTGGCCTCGTATCCCTGCTCCGACGGCTCGTAGTACCTCACCGGTATTCGCAGGTACATCTGCTCCGTCCATGCCCCGGCATACGAATGCGGGTACTTGTATCCTATGTTCTCCTCGGCGCCTATCGCATTCACGTGCACGTTCTTCAGATGCTCGGGCACGGGCTGCACCGCGCCCTTCTCCACGTCGTGCCACGCCTTCTCCAGCGCCTCGTAGGAGCGGTTGGACTTCGGGGCCGTGGCAAGGTACGTGGTGGCCTGCGCGAGCGATATGCGCGCCTCCGGCATTCCCACGAACTCCACCGCCTGCAGAGCGCCGACGGCTACGGTCAACCCACGCGGGTCGGCGTTGCCGATGTCCTCCGAGGCGAGTATCACCAGCCGGCGCGCGATGAAGCGAGGGTCCTCGCCCGCCACAAGCATCTTCGCAAGCCAGTACACCGCCGCATCGGGGTCCGAGCCGCGCACCGACTTGATGAAGGCGCTTATCGTGTCGTAGTGGCCGTCCTCTTTCTTGTCGTACTGCACGATGCGCCGCTGCACGCACTCCTGGATCACCTCGGGCGTGAGGTGTATCACGCCGTCCGAGCCGGGCGGCGTGGAGCGCACCGCCACCTCAAGCGCCGTGAGCGCGTGACGGCCGTCGCCGTCGCTTATTTCGGAGAGGAACCTCCGCGCCTCGTCGTAGAGCTTCACTGGCACCCTGCCGTAGCCGCGCTCCGGATCTGCGAGCGCCCGGTCGAGAAGCGTGGCCGTCTCGTCTGGCGTGAGCGGCTTCAGCTCGAAAACGAGCGAACGGCTAGTGAGAGGCGTGTTGACGAACATCGAGGGGTTGTGCGTGGTGGCGCCGATGAGCACCACCGTGCCGTCCTCCACGTAGGGCAGCAGCACGTCCTGCTGCGACTTGTTGAAGCGGTGTATCTCGTCCACGAAGAGAATCGTGCCCATGCCGCCAAGCTCGTTGCGGGCGCGGTCGCACACCTTGCGTATCTCGGCCACGTTCGAGACCACGCCGGAGCAGCGCACGAACGCGCGCTGGGTGGACTTCGCTATCACCTCCGCGAGGGTCGTCTTGCCGCAGCCGGGCGGACCGAAGAGAATGATGTTCGTGAGCCTGTCCGCCTCGATCACCCTGCGCAGCAGCTTGCCCTCGCCAAGTATGTGGCGCTGCCCCACAACCTCTTCGAGGGTGCGCGGGCGCATCCGGGCCGCAAGCGGCTCGGTGGTCCTAAGCGCCATCTCCGTTTCACTTCTCTTCATTTCTTTGCTCGCCTCTCCGCGCCCCGCCGATTCCGGCACGCACGGACGTCCGCACATTATATCAAAATTCCGCCGCCAGTAGGACGACAAGATTGCAATTTGCAAATTCTGAAAATTCGCGCTTGCAATTCACATCCGCTTTTGATACACTATTATTCGTTTTCCGCAAGGAAAGTCGGGCGCCTAGCTCAGTTGGTTAGAGCACTACCTTC
>CAMIVJ010000063.1 GCA_946401765.1 uncultured bacterium
TCGCGCCAGCGATGGCAGAACTGGCAGAACGGATTGCCAAGGCCGTGAAATCTGGTGACCGCAAGGCCGGTTTCTCCGTACATCCTAGATTCGCGGCGATCCGCAAGGCCGCGAAGGCGAAGCCGCTTGAATCGCTGAGGCCAACTCAGCCGCGCACGAACGAGTATTTCCGCAAAGTCCTTCACGGATTGACCGACAATGGCCTGATCAACGACTTCTCGCACTAGACGCGCACGCTCTCGCACGACGGCGTTAAGCGCATCCGCCCGGCATTGCTGCGCGCACGGCGAGATGACTATTTTGTCTGTTCCAGCATCCATCGACTGTGGTATAATGTTGGAAGCCTATGAACAGAGCAATACTTTTCATCTTGTCAGCAGCGGTTGCTGCGAATGCGTGCGCCGCTGTCCAGACGCTTGCGAAGATCGACCTATCCGGCATTGACGCCTCGAAGGCCATCGCCGGAATGGCCGCCGCAGGCAATCCCGCGGCATACGTCAACCGCGGCGCGGTCTATGCGTTCAACGGCGCCGGAATGAGCGCGGACGGCCTCAAGCATGGCACGACGGCGGACAACACGATGTTCATGCTGTCGTCGAACAATTCTGGGAGTTTCCCGTGGTACATCCAGGTCGACCTTGGCGCAACGCAGCGCATAGATGCCGTCCGGATCTACAACTTCAACTTCGCAAGAAACGGAAACTCCTACACGTCGCGTGGCGTTAGGAACTTCAAGCTCTACGTCTCGACCGCCTCCGTCTGGCAGACCTCCTCCGCCGGAATCCAGTGGAACTATTCGTTGGCGCTTTCGGGTCAGCTCGCACAGGCGAGCGGAACGGCCGACTATGCCGGCGAGTACTTCGAATTGCCGAAGCCCGTCAACGCCCGCTTCGTTGCGCTTGTCGCGTTCGACGACTGGGACGGCGGCACAAGCAACTTGAACTACAATGGCATTGCGGAGATTCAGCTCTTCTCCGGCGGCGATCCGCTTGAAGAGCCCGCGCGACCAGCGGTGGAATCCTGCCTTGTCGAAGCCGAGGCGTTCGACGACAAGGGCGGATGGGTAGTCGATCCGCAGTTCGTTGAGCAGATGGGCTCGCCGTATCTGCTCGCGCATGGGAAGGGCATTCCCGTGGTGGACGCTAGGACGGTCGTCAACATCCTTCCGGGACGCGTCCGTGCCTGGGTGAGGACGCGCGACTGGACGCCTGACTGGAGCGGCGAGAAGCCGGGGCGCTTCCAGCTGCTTCTCGGCGGAAGGACTTTCCCGAACACGCTCGGCGTCGCACCCGCCACGTGGGGCTGGGTCGATGCCGGAGTAGTCGAGGTCGGCGAAGGACCGCAGCTCCTAGCGCTCCACGACCTCACGGGCTTCGAGGGGCGCTGCGACGCGATCTACCTCTGCCCCGAGAACACGGCGACGCCTCCTGCCGACGCAGCCGCCCTTGCGACGTGGCGCGCGTCGGAACGCGGCGAGACAGGCGCGCCGGAGGACGTAGTGGAGGCGGACTTCGTGGTGGTAGGTGGAGGAATCTCAGGCACGGCGGCGGCGATCGCCGCCGCGGAAGCGGGAATTGGCGTTGTGGTGGTGCAGGACCGCCCGATGCTCGGCGGCAACGCGAGCGACGAGATACGCGTGGGCACCGGCAGAAGGGGCGACGAATACCATTGGATCGTCAAGGCGATCCGGAACAATTCGCCGAACGGCCAGTCGGAGGTGGCGGACGACGTAAACCGCATGAACCTCGTGCGGAGCTACCCGAACATCGCGCTCCACCTTGGCTGGCGCGCGTACGGAGTGGAGACGAATGCGGCGCGCAGGATCGTGGCGGTGGATGCGCGGAACATCGAGACGGGCGCGCGGCGGCGGTTCGTCGCGCCGCTCTACTGCGACGCCACGGGCGACGGGTGGATCGCCTACTGGGCGGGCGCGGCGTATATGCTCGGGCGCGAGGCGAAGGACGAGTTCGATGAGCCTATGCGCGCTCCGAATGCCGCCGACACAAGCACGATGGGCAACTCTCTTCTCTGGACGACGAAGACGCAGAGCGACAATTACGTCTTCCCCGAAGTCCCATGGGCTACAAAGGTTAGCGGAAGCCTCTCCGCGCTAAGCGGCGACTGGACGTGGGAGGCGGGGCTCGACCCCGACGAAGACACGATCGACGACGCCGAGATGCTGCGCGACCGCCTCTTCCGCGCCATCTACGGCAGCTTCTACACTGCGAAGAAGAATTCCGCCAATGCAAAGCGCGTCTTCGACTGGGTGCCGTACATAGCGGGCAAGCGCGAAAGCCGACGCATCGTAGGCGACTACGTGGTGAGCGAAAGGGATCTCACCGAGTGCAGGCAGTTCGAGGATGCGATCGGCATCGCAACCTGGACGATCGACCTGCACTGGAAGAACAACGAGGCAGGCTTCATCGCCAGCACAACGCACACCACTGTCGCCCCGTGGTGGATGCCGTACCGCTCGCTTTGCTGCCGCGACGTGCCGAACCTGTTCCTGGCGGGGCGTTGCGCGAGCTACACGCACGTCGCACTCGGATCGTGCCGCGTGATGAGTTCGTGCGGACAGCAGGGTGTTGCCGTCGGGTATGCCGCAGCGCTCTGCAAGAAGCACGGCTGCCTACCGCGCGGGATATACCAGGACGCCGCGAAGACGACCGAGCTTCAGGAGCTCCTCAATCTCAAGCAGTCAGAGAAGTCCATGAAGGAATACAACTGGCCCGTTCCGCAGCCGATCCTAGTCGAACACGACCCGCTGATCGTCGACAACGCGGACGCGAAAGGCGTGGAGATTTCAGGGGAGTGGACGGTGAGCAGCTTCAACTCGAACCGCGAGGGGGCCGACTATCTGCACAACAACAAGGCAGCGTCGGAAGACCTCTGGGTGCGCTACAGGCCCGAGATTCCCTCGAATGCGGTCTACACAGTATTCCTCGTATGGAATGCAGACAGCGGCCGATCCTCCGCCGTGCCTGTAGAGATCACATATGATGGCGGAGTCGTCACCAACTACGTCGACATGACGAAGTCGTCGGGTAAATGGGGCAGAATCGGCGAATGGCCGTTCGCGGCGGGGACGTCGGGTTCAGTGCGCATCATGACAATCGGCAATGCAGGCAAGACCGTCATCGCGGACGCGGTGAAGTTCGCGATTGTTGAGACGCTGGCGCCGTCGGAGGACACCGACAGAAACGGTCTTCCCGACGCCTGGGAGAGGCTGCATTTCCTGCGTACGGTCGGTACGGATCCAACAGGCGACCCTGACGGCGACGGGCAGTCGAACACGTACGAGTACATCGTTGGGTCCGATCCGAACGTATTTAACAATCCCTTCGCCATTTATGACATCGCTTCGACCGGCGCGGGCGCCGTTTCGCTCGTGTGGAAGGGCAATGTCGGGCGCGTCTATCAGGTGAAGCGCGCCAAAGACGTGGCGGGGCCTTACGCAGACTACGGCGCGCCGATCGCCGCCGATGCTGACGGAAACTGCTCTATCGAGGTTCCAGCTGCAGATGCCGCAGCATTCTTCAAGATCGCAGTGTCTGTGGCGCCATGAAGAGGCGTTAAGGCGTTAGGCTATTTGAGCGCTACTGAAACTCTAGCTCTCCCCAGAAGCTGGGCTGCAGCTCGGCCTCGGAGGGCAGGTCGGCGGTGATCGCGGTAGCCTTGTTCGCCCAGTAGTGGCGAGCGTTGACGTGTCCGTTCTCCGCTCTGAGAACGCCGATGTCGGCCTTGATGCGCTGACCCTTCTTGGGCGGAATCTTCCATCCGAGCACGGCGAGCGGAACCGACACCTCGTAGTGTCCCTTGTTGTCCTTTGCGAACTGTACCTTGTCGCTGACATCGTCGATCTGGTCGAACGTCACCTCGCGCACGGGCGACTTGAATGCTACAGCCCTTGCGGGATCGGCCTTAGCCATCTTCTGCCTGTACACGAGCGCCTTGGGCTTGCCGTTGACGAGCGTGACGAGGAAGCGGATGTCGCCAGGAACCGGCGCCGTGCGCTTAGCCTGTGCGGACGCATCGAGGCCGAGCATAAGGTCGAGGCATCCGCCGGTCTTGAACGGCGCCGTGGGGTTTTCGTTGCTGTTGTTGAGAAGATCGCGGTTGCCGGTCGCCCACACGGCGCAGAGCCTGTCGCCGCTTACCGCGACGCCGCCCCTGATGTCGAAGGGATGCGATGACGAGTCGAAGAACGCATACGCGCCCTGCTGTTCGATGTTCACGCGCGTGACGCTTTTCCAGTCGTCGAACGAACCGTCTATCTTGATCGCCCCCTCGGACATTATCGGCGCCTGGATGACGCCGCTTCCTTCCCTCGCGCGGCGCTGCGCCTCCAGTTCGGCGCGGTAGACGCGCACCTTGTCGAGGTCCGCCTTCGTGACTGTGAACTTGAACGGCGCTATGGGCCTCAGCGAGCCGAAGCCGAGAAGACTCAAGATCTTCGTTCGGCACGTCATGAAGACGGTTCCTGAGTCGGAGCACGTCGCGGTTGTCCAGAAGTTCTCGCTGTGGATCGTCTCGCCGGACATTTCCAGCCCGCGAACATCCTCGGGAACACCGAATCCGCGGCACTGGCGTTCGTCTCCGAAAACAGACGTGATGAAAAGTCCGTCCTGCGTGAATGCGTATACACTGCCGGTGTTGCCGCTCATGAGCCATATCGGAGCGACCCTGGAGCCTTTGGGCCTCATGAGTGGACCCATTACGCGGACGGTTCCGATGAGTTCGCCTGGCTTCTTGGGCGTGGGCGCGGAGTGCGACGCATGGAGTCCGGGCCAGTAGGACGGAATCGACCATGTCGCATTCATGCCCCTTTTGCCGCCTGCCAGGGAATGCGCCGGATATGGCTTTGCGCTGTTGGCCATGACAAACACTCCGGTGGAGTCCGCAAGCACGTAGTTGCCGCCGTCGGAAGGGGACCACTTGATGTCTTCGCACAGCGTCTCCGCCTTGTCAAGGCTGTAGAGCGGCGCATCGCAGCCTTTCTGCCATTCCGGGACGAGTCTCTTCGCCTTGTTGTCGTGCAAGATAGTTATCGACATGTCGTCCTGCACAATCGGCGAGCCGCCGCGGCGTGCGTCGATCTTCACTTCCGCAGGCGACATCTTTCCGTCGTTGTCGCGGTCGCACCAGATGTAGAATCCGCCGCCGTGGTTTTTCGGATCGGGCCAGCAGTTCTTGAACTCGGGTTTTTCGAGGACGCTGCGAAAGGTGCTTGTATCGCCCATGGAGACGCACGGACGCATCCTGCCGCCGCCGCAGTCGGTGTACATCGACATTGTAGACGGACCCGCGACCGGACTGTTGTTGTAGCTGTTGTTGAGGAATCTGCGTCCTTTGTGATACGTCGCGCGTTCAGGGAACGTGCCCCAGTCGCCGTAGCCGCCGGGCGGACTGAAATTGAAGTCTCCTGCGTACGCAAGGATGTTGACGAGTTTCGCCTCGCCCTTTTCCCAGTCGAGGTCGAACTCCATCATGCCGTTGCCTTCGGCGTAGTACCACTTGCGCGGATTGTGTCCGTCTATCGTCCCGCCCTCGCCGTACTTGGCGTGTCCGAATCACGTCTTTACGAGCTTGCCATCGGCGGACCAGAGACTGCAGCGTTTGGGGAGGTTGAAGTTCTCCGCTACCCAGAGCCGCCCCTCGCAGTCGACGGCCATGCCGTGCGGCGCGCGCATCTGCTCTGCAACATAGGGCCCGCTCTCGATCTTTCCCTTCCTGCCAACGGTGCGCAAAAGCGCGCCAGAGCGCTCATACACCTTGACCTGGTTGGAATCGCCGCCTTCAGAGACGTACAAGTTCCCATTGCGGTCGATCGTCAGCCCGCGCGGATGGTCGAGCCCTACCTTGACAACCGCCTGGAACTTTCCGTCTACGATCTTGCCGACCTTCTCGTCGGAGATGGCCCATAGCGTTCCGTTCGCGGGGTCGTATGCGAGTCCGCGCGGATTTTGCACGCCTTGTATCTTCTCGACGATAGTACCGTCGTCCGTGTTGATGATCCATATCGTGTGCTGCTTGTTGAGCGAGAGAGCCATTCGACGATTGTAGATGGCTGTGCCGTCGAGAAGCTGGTCGTTGGGGCACTTGGGCTCGCGGATTATCGGGAGCCTCGCAATCTGGTGCACGTGGTGGAGGTTCTCCTTGCGCAGCGCATTGATTCGCACCTCCTTCTGAGCGTCGTCTCCGTCCTTGTCGAAGACGGCCGCAGTGTAGACGGCGTTCTTTGGATCGGCGTCAGGACCTAGGTCGCTGCAAAGGTACGGCGCGGCGAGCCAGTTGCCGCCGACCCACGTCATGCCGCCGCGTTTGACGCCGTCCATGTCAACCCAGATGATTCCGTGCAGGCCTTCCGTGACGAGCGCGCCGAAGAAGACTAGCGGTTTGCCGTTGGGCATTCCCGTGCCCGGACAGTATGCGGCGGCCTGCGGGTTGCCGTGGTTGGAGAGCCAGTCGCTGCCGTTGTCGCCTGAGACCCAGCGTCCGGAGATGTAGCACCCAAACTCGTAGCGGGGCGTGATCTTGCCGTGGTAGAGTCCGCGAACGACGTAGTCGCCCGGCGCGACAGGCTGGTCTGGGATTCGGTAGAGGCCGTGGTTGGCGGCGTCGAGGTCGCGTCCGAGATCGTCCGAGCCGTCCCACCAGAAGACGTTCTTTCCTGCCGGATACGGCTTGTCGCAGACGAGGTTGCACAGGCGGCGGCCCGTCTTGTCTTCGAGGACGAGCGTGACGTTGCCGGCTTCGGGAAGCTCAAAGTGGATCGGAATCGGCGGATGTATCTCGCGATTGAGCCTGCGCACGAACTCGGGCGCCAGATGCTTCGCGGCCGTACCAAGCGTACCGAGCGCTAGCACTTCGCCGACGACAACGCGCCTGTCGTTCCAGTGGTAGCCTGCGACATGCGGATGCCCGCAGTGTTCAGTTCCCGTCACTCGCACGCGCACGGCGCGCGTTTTGACGGGCTTGTCGAAGTTGAGAAAGTTGGGGAAGGTCCACGGAAAGTTGAACTCGAAGCCGGAGAACGCCTTAAGAAACTTCCAGTCGTCCTCTCTCGCCGCGCCGGGGTCCCGATCCTTTGGCCCTGCGTATATGTCGACTTCGGCCGCGCCGCATCCGCAGTGCAGGAGCACGAGCGAGTCGATCTCCACGGGCTCGGGCCAGGCGAGCCAGAAGACGCCGGGGTTGTCCTTCGAGATCTTCGGCAGATTGTCGTCTCTGGCCTCGAGGTTGCTCCAGCAGTTGTGGAGTCCGTTGTCCTGTCCGTCGTTCAGCCTGTCAGCGCGCTTTGGGTATTGGTTGGAGTATGCCTTTGCGAAACGTCCGAGGCTCAGCCTGCGCTTGGGCATGAGAAGGATCGTGTTTATCCATCCGCGCTTGTCCGAGTCGAGCGGCTGGGCGGTGTGTGTGTACCTCACGGCACGGGTCTTCGTGCCTTCGGGGAACACCCATACAATGAATCCGTTCATGCCGGATTTCGAAATCTTGCCGTCCTTGAGGAGATGCTCGCCGGAGATCCACTGGCTCTCGTCGTTCATGTCGCCTGGATACTTTGCAGTCGGTTTGAGGACGCTGACGCGGTCATTGGCGGAACTCAGGATCGCGCCGACGGGAATTTCCTCCTTGAAGGCATATCTGAGATGCTGGGTGAGCTGCTTGGCGTCGCGCCTGCCGAAATGTTCGCCGTAGGGCGAGCGGTTGTTTCCGTTTCGGCGCCAGAGAATCTGGTGAGGATCGGGCAGTCCTTCCTTCGTCTCCGCACCGTCCGTCCACACGGCGCAGGCTTCGCGGTCGATGTTCTCGTTCGTAACCCGCGTGTCGGCGAGCTCTCCTGGATTGACGGCGAAAGACGCCTGGGCGACAAGCGCGAGCGCCATCGTCGCCATCTCCTTCACAACATGCTTCTGCTTGTTCGTTTTTACCATGCCGACATTATACCATAATAATGGCACAGTCTCACAATCTCACGATTGTCCCAGTTGGAGTTTATAGACAGAAAGTTGGACAAGTTTGAAATGATTTCCGGGCGGAATTGGAGTGAAAGCCGTAAAGACGAACGGCCTGAAATATGGTAAACTAGGGCCATGAAAAACGGCCTCTTCTCTGTCGCGTTGCTCGCCGCCTGTCTGGCGGGGGCGAAATCCGTCGAATGGAACACGCCCGAGTCGCTCGCCATGTGGACGAAGCGCGGGCACCAGGTTGCGTCGTCATCCATGAAGGACGGCGCGCTGCATGTCGTGTGCGGCGGCGTGGATACGCACATCTACAGCGGGACGTTCGACCTTGCCTCCTCCGCTGCGCAGGAGGTCGTGTTCCGCGCGAAGGGGAACCGCTCCGGCATCGGCGAGCTTTTCTGGATGGAGCCAGGCAAGGGACCATTGCAGGCACAGTCCGTCAGCTTCGAGTGGATCGGCGACGGCGAGTGGCACGAGTACCGGGTGCGCCCGTTCTGGCAGTGCCAGCGGCGCATCGGCCAGCTGCGGATCGACTTCCCGCCATCCGGCGCGCAGGGCGGCGTGTTCGACGTGTCGTCGGTCGCCGTCGTCTCCTCGGCGAAGGTGACGGCGTTCTCCGCCGAGAAGTGGGGCGGGCTCGTCCTTGACGTGAAGGCGGACTCGCCCGGCACGGGGCAGTTCTGCTGGGCGTCGTCGGTGCGCAGCGGCCTCCGCAAGAAGGGGTTCCGCTATCCCGGCGATGGACGAGTCCACCGGATCTACCTCGACCTCGCCGCCGATTCCGACTGGAGCGGGGTGGTATCCTGGACGAATCTCGTCGTCGACGCCGCGCAGGTTTCGTCCGTGGCGCTTGTGAGCGAGGAGCCCGAACTTCCGCCGGACCTCGTGGTGAAGGGCGCGCGCGCGGAGGACGCCTTCAACCGCGTGGGCGAGCAGGTGCCCGTGCGCGTGTCGATCGAGAACATCGGCACCCGCACCGCCCGCCACGTGTCGCTGACGGCCGGATCGTTCCCCGCCGGCGTCCGCCTCGCGAACGCCGCCGTGCTAGCCGACATTGGCGACCTCTGCGGACTCGACACGAAATCCTTCATCGCCACGTTCGAGGTCGACGCACCCTGCTCCTTCACGGCGCAGCTCTTCCTGAAGGCGGAGGGCGTCGCCACGATTCCATTTTCTGTTCCCGTCAAGGTGCTGCCGTCGCTCAACCTCGCGAAGGCGTCGTACGTGCCCGAGCCGAAGCCGGTCGAGACCGACTACGACATCGCCGCGCTCTACTTCCCGGGCTGGCCGCGCGTGGAGGCGTGGCAGCGCGTGTGGAACGTGTGCCCCGAGCGCAAGCCCGTGCTGGGATGGTACGACGAGGCGAATCCCGAGGTGGTGGACTGGCAGATCAAGTGGCTCGTGGAGAACGGCATCCGCACGCTCTACGTGGACTGGTACTGGGACCGCGGCCGCCAGCACCTCGACCACTGGGTTAAGGCGTTCTACAAGGCGAAGTATCGCCGCCACCTGAAGTGGGCGATGATGTGGGCGAACCACAACCCGCAGGGCAGCCACTCGGAGGAAGACCAGCGCGCCGTGACGAAATTCTGGATCGAGAACTACTTCAACACGCCCGAGTACCTGCGCATCGACGACAAGCCAGTGGTGTGGATATGGGCCGCGGGGAACATGGACCGCGACCTCGGCCCGGGCGGCTGCAGGAAACTGCTTGAGATCTCGCGTCAGATGGCGCGCGAGGCAGGCTACAAGGGCATCTACTTCATCGCGATGAAATTCCCCGAGGCGGACTGGGACGAGAAGACCGTGCAGTCGTACAAGGAGCGCGGCTTCGACATGACGGGCATCTACCACTTCATGGACCACGGAGGCAAGGCCAAGTCGGGCCGTCGTTACAGCTACGACCTCTGCGTGGAGGCGAGCCTGCCCGCGTGGCGGAAGCGCCAGGCGTCCGGCATCCTGCCGTTCATGCCCAACCTCTCGACGGGCTGGGACGACCGTCCATGGAACGACCACTGCGAGATCTACGGGAAAAGCGCGGAGGGCTTCCGTCGCATCTGCCAGGACGCGAAGCGCTTCGCGGACGAGACGGGCGTGAAGCGCCTCTGCCTCGCGCCGCTCAACGAGTGGGGCGAGGGCTCCTACGCCGAGCCTAACGCGGAGCACGGGTTCGGATTCTACGAGGCGGTGCGCGACACGTTCTGCAAGCGTCCGGCGGGCGGCTGGCCGATCAACTATGGTCCGAAGGACGTAGGGCTTGGTCCCTACGACCTCCCGCCGCCCGCGCCGATGCCGCGCGTCTCCGCCTGGGATTTCACGGGCGGTGGCACGCAGGGTTGGCATTTGATGATGGGCCTCTCGGACTTCGCGGCCTCGCCGCGTGGGATCACGTTCCGCACGGCGACGAGCGATCCGGCCACCTGCGTGTCGTTCGCGCCCATTGACGCGCGCGACTTCAGCGAGGTGGTGGTGCGCATGAAGGTGGAAGGGCCCATGGCGGCTGGGAACTGCCAGCTCTTCTGGGCGGGACCTGGGCGCAAGGTGGCAGAGGTCTCGTCGGTCTCCTTGCCAGTGACGGTCAACGGCGCATTCCACGACTACCGCTTCCCAGTGGGTGCGAACCGCACTTGGCGCGGACGGATCAACCACTTCCGCTTCGACCCTACGCAGGCGGACGGTATGCGCGTGACGATCGAATCAGTGAGATTGCGTTAACCCGCTCGTTCGCCATAACCC
>CAMIVJ010000064.1 GCA_946401765.1 uncultured bacterium
AGCGAGGACCTCGGCATCAAGCTCGAGAACGTCACGCTCGACATGCTCGGCAGCGCCGCGAAGGTCACGGTTGACAAGGACAACACAACGATCGTCAAGGGCAAGGGCAAGAGCGCCGACATCTCCGCACGCGTGGCTCTCATCAAGAAGCAGATCGAGGAGACCACTTCCGACTACGACCGCGAGAAGCTGCAGGAGCGCCTCGCCAAGCTCGCCGGCGGCGTTGCCATCATCAAGGTCGGCGCTGCCACCGAGGCCGCCATGAAGGAGAAGAAGGACCGCGTGGACGACGCTCTGCACGCCACCCGCGCGGCCGTCGAGGAAGGCATCGTGCCTGGCGGCGGCGTTGCGTACCTGCGCTGCCAGAAGGCGATCGAAGGCCTCCAGCTCGCTGGCGACGAGGCCGTTGGTGCCGCCATCGTGGCGCGCGCCATCGAGGCTCCGCTGCGCAAGCTCGTGGAGAACGCCGGCCAGGAGGCCGCCCTTGTGGTGGCCAACGTCAAGGCCAAGAAGGGCTCCGACGGCTACAATGTGCGCACCGGCGAGTACGGCGACCTGCTGAAGTGCGGCGTGGTCGATCCGGCCAAGGTCGTTCGCACCGCCCTCCAGAACGCGGCCTCCATCGCGGGCCTGCTGCTCACCACCGACTGCATGGTGACGGACATCCCCGAGAAGAAGGAATGCAACTGCGGCCATGGCGGCCAGCCCGGCATGGACGGCATGATGTAATCCGCGCGCGGTTCCATGACCGTGCAAGAGAAGACCTCGCTCCCCCGCTGGAGCGAGGCCTTTTTTTCGTGCGCAGGAGGGCGTAGTTTGATATACTTCACCACATTGCACAGGATTGTAGATGAAAGCCTACCTGGAAATAATTCGGCTCGTGTGGCCTCTTGCGCTCGGCATGGTGAACAACGCCGTCATGCAGTCCGTCGACCGCGCGTATCTGGCGCGTTCGTCGATGGAGTGCCTTGAGGCCGTCCTGCCAGCCACGGCGCTCGCGTGGCTGTTTCTCGGCTTCTTCCAGTCCGTGGTGGGATACGCCGGCGTGTTTGTGGCGCAGTACCACGGGGCTGGCAGCCGAGCGGCGTGCGTGAAGAGCTACCGGGTGGCGCTGGCGCTTGCCGGGGCGGCAGGGGCGCTGATGCTGCCGATAGCCATGTGGGGCGGAAGACTGCTCGGCCTCACCGGCGCCTCCGCGGGCGTGGTGGATCTTGCCGAAGGATACTTCCGCGTGGCGGCGTTCGGCGGAGTGTTCGTTTTCGGCCACATCGCCGCATCCTCCTTCTTCACGGGGATGGGGCGCACGCGCATCGTGTTCTGGGTGAACCTCGCTGGCAATCTGCTGAACATCCTTCTCGACCCGCTTTTCATCTTCGGCGAGATGTCGTGCGGAGAGGTCTCGATTCCATGTCTTGGCCTTGGAATGAAGGGGGCGGCGTATGCCACGGTGATTTCGCAGGCAGTTCAGCTCGCGGCGCTGGCCATTGCGGCGAGGCGCGTTACGCGCACAGTCGGAAAGGACGACGCGGACGTTCCTTTGGCGTGGGAACTCGCAAAGCGCGTTCTGCGCTTCGGCCTCGCCTCTGGCGGGTACGAGGTGCTGAACATGCTCTCGTTCACCATCTTCGTGTTCGTGACGGGCGGCGTTGGCGGACTGGAACTCGCCGTGTCGAATACATGCTTCACCGTGAACTTTCTTCTCTTCGCGCCGATGATAGGCTTCTCGGTGGGCGCGCAGACGCTCGTTGGACAGGCGATGGGACGCGGCGACCCGGCGGAGGCAGCGCTTGCGGTGAGGCGCACGATGATTCTCGGCCTCGCGTTCGTTGCAACGCTCGCAACGGTTGTGCTGCTGCTGCACCGCCCGATACTTTCCTTCTATGCGCCGTCCGATCCTGCTGCGCGCTCGCAGTTCATCTCGCTCGGCTTCCGGCTGATGACGCTGATGTTCACATGGCTGCTGCTTGACTCCGCCGACATGATCTACTCCGGCGCGCTCAAGGGCGCAGGCGACACGCGCTTCGTCTTCTGGTGGATGCTTGTGTGCTCGTTTGCGATCTGGATGCCGCTTGTGTTCATGGCAAGGCAATTCTTCAACACCATGCCGGCGCTGTGGTCCACGATGGTCGCCTACGTGGTGGTGATATGCGCGGGCTCCGCCATCCGCTGGCGCCGCGGCAGATGGAAGACCCACCGGCTCGTTTGATGTAGTTCCGTCACCACCACTTGCGCGGGGCGAGAGTGCGCTGGGGCAGAACGCGGCCGGCTAGCGCGAGCGCCGCGATCCAGGCGGCGTACCATGCGATGCACGCGCCTGCCGTCCATGGCTCCACCTCGAACGTCGCGCCTGGCAGCGCCGCCACGCACTTCGACGCGAACGCCATCGTCCAGGTGAGCGCCGCCGCGAAGTTGTTGAGTATCGCCGCAAGCGGCAGGCACACGATGCTCGCTGCGAGCGCGCCCATGCCGGTCTTCACCATCAGGTGCGCGCACGCCATCACTGCGATGTTCGCGATAAGCCCGCCTGGCGTGAAGCGCCCGAATGTACGTGCCGTGATGGGCGCGCCGGCGATCCATGCGGCGAAGGATACGCCTATGCCGGCGCACCATCGGTCGGCGCGCGAGCCGGGACGGAACCACGGCGACAGCGAGCGCGTCCACTTCATCCACAGCACTATTCCCAGCATGACAGTGAATGAGAGCGTGCAGCCGATGTCGAACAGCCGCTCGGGCGAGAGGCCATAGACGGCAAACGCGGTGGCGGACCATGCGGTGAGCGCGTTCGGCCTTCTCCCGAACACTGGCGCCGCAAGCATCAGCGCCGCCATCGCGGCCGCACGCACCGCGCTTGGCCTTGCGCCTGTAAGCGCCACGTACGCCGCCACAAGCGGCAGGCAGACGAGTCCGCGCGCGCCTTCTGGCACGTCGAGGCGCGCGAGAAGTCTTTCCAGGAAGAATGCCACCACCATCACGTGCAGCCCGGAGATCGCGAATAGATGCACGGTTCCCGCGTCTGCGAACATGCGCCGCCTCTCCTTCGTCAGGTCGGCGCGGCGTCCCAGCAGAATCGCCCTGTTGAGCGTGGCGAGCTCTTCGTTCCACTCAAGCCCCGCGCCGGCGCGGCGTGCAAGCTCGGCGCCCACGCTCTCCCATTGCGCGCGCGGACTCCACGGCGCGGCTTCGGCGACGCGCCTTGCGTCGATTCTGCGCCGCACCCAGAGCGTGCGTCTGTCGTACCGCTTCGCTTGGTCGGTGCGCCACGAGATCGCGCCGTCGACGCTCCATATTTCGCCGGTGTTTGGCGGAGGCGCGCCGGGCTGCGCCGGAATCGCCACCGTGAGCGGCATGGGGCCTATGTGCGATGCGAAGAAGATGCGCCATCCGCCGTTCTTCTGACGGCGCGGCTCCGAGACGTTGCCGTCCACCTGCAGTTCCACGGCGCGTTCTGGGCCGTAAATCCCGGCGTTTTCGTCCAGCGCTCTCACGAGCTTTGCCTCGGTGCGCAGTGCGAGCACTACGCCAGCCGCGAAGATGGCGGCCCACCGCAGATGCCGCACGCCATATCCCCATGCCGCCGCCAGTGCCACGCCTGCCACTGCGGCGAGCCATGGCCATGCATGGGCGACGTGCGGAATGGAGAAGCCTGCGGCCTCGCCCGCGATTAGAAGGGCGGTGGCGCACGCGAGGCGGGCGGATGGTGACTGCGGCAGCGAGATGCGCATCGTCTAGGCCCAGTAGGTGCGGTCGAGTTCGCGCCAGGTGCTCGCTTCGAGGACGTGTGTTTCCGTCACGTCGTCGGAGCCTGCAAGGTCGGCAATGGTGCGGGCCACCTTGAGAACGCGGTCATATGCGCGGGCGGAAAGATCAAGCTGCAGCAGAAGATGGCGCATGCGTTCCTGTCCGGCGGCCGTGAGGCGGCAGAACTCGGCGAGGTCGCGCGAGCGCATGTCGGCGTTGCAGTGGATGCCGGGGCGTCCGGCGAAGCGGCGGCGCTGGCGTTCGCGCGCCGCGACAACGCGCGCGCGTATGGCGGACGAGGGTTCTCCGCGCGGGGCGGAGATGAGCTCGCGGAAGGGGACGGGTGGGAGCGAGAGCTGGATGTCGATGCGGTCGAGAAGCGGACCTGAAATCTTGCCGCGGTACGCGAGAATCTGGCGCTGCGAGCAGCGGCATGTGTGCGTGGGGTCGTCGGCATATCCGCAGGGACACGGGTTCATCGCCGCCACCAGCATGAAGCGCGAAGGGAAGTCGCATGCGGCGGCGGCCCGCGATATGGCAACGTGTCCATCCTCCAGCGGCTGGCGCATCACCTCCAGCACGTTGCGGCGGAATTCGGGGAACTCGTCGAGAAAGAGAACGCCGCGGTGGGCGAGCGAGACCTCGCCGGGAAGGGGATGCGTGCCGCCGCCCAGAAGGCCGCAGTCGCTTACGGTGTGGTGCGGGGCGCGGAATGGACGGCGCGTCACGAGGGAGCGTCCGCCAAGAAGCTTCCCGGCGACGGAATGTATGCGCGTCACTTCGAGGGCCTCTTCGGGCGTGAGCGGCGGAAGTATGGAGGGAATGCGCCGCGCGAGCATCGTCTTGCCTGCTCCGGGCGAACCGATCATGAGCACGTTATGCCCGCCTGCCACTGCCACTTCGAGGGCGCGCTTCGCGAACTCCTGCCCCTTGACGTCGGCGAAGTCGTCTGCGTCTGCGTCGCCTTCCGCCACTAGCGCGGCGAGGTCGCGGAAGACAGGATCGATCCTGAGCGCGCCGGTGAAGAAGTCCGCCGCCTCGCGCAGCGAGCGGACGGGATACACGTCGATCCCCGCCACCACGCTCGCCTCGGCGGCGTTCTCCGCCGGCACTAGAATCCCTTTCTTTCCGATTCTTCGCATCTCTAATGCGATCGGCAGAATGCCCTGTGCGCGGCGCACTTCGCCGGAGAGGCCGAGTTCGCCCGCGAGGGCGAATTCGCCTAGCTCGTCGGCCTTGATCTTTCCGGTGGCGGCGAGCAGCGCGACGGCAATCGGCAGGTCGTAGATCGGCCCCTCCTTGCGAAGATCGGCTGGCGCGAGGTTGACGGTCACGTTCGCCTCGTGCTTCTTGAAGCCTGAGTTGACGATTGCGGTGGAGACGCGGTCCTTCGCCTCCTTCACCGCCTGGTCGGGCAGGCCCACGATCGTGAACTGCGGCGCGCCGTCGCACGAGCACACCTCGATCTCGACCGTGCGCGCCTCCACTCCGTTCACTGCGCCTGAATGACATTTTGCAAGCATTTTCCGTTTCTCCTTTCGCGGCGGGCGACACCGCGCGCCGATGCGAAAATGATAGCGCAAAACGAGTGGGAAAATCAAAGAAACAAGTGCAAGTTCTTTGTGTGCCAAATGCAAATAAAATGCAAGCTCTCTTTGCACTCTCTTGACATTCCTGTGGGGGACTGTCCCCATGCATTTCCCCTTGACATTCCTGTAGGGACTGTCCCCGTGCATTTCCCAACCACGAGCCACAAACCACGAGCCACGAACCACGAACCACGAACCACGATGTGTGGGGACAGGCCCTGACGAGTTATGAATGTCACATATTCTTCACAAACATTGCATTGTGTCTTGTCCGCTTGTGTACTGCACCGGAAGTTGATATAATGAGGACAAAACAATGTGCCGGTATGTCGCTGCCGCGTGGAGGGTGCCACGCAGCAAGGCGTCCGCAAACGGAGAAACGAGAATGAAGAGAAGGTTGGTAGTCGCAATGGCGCTTATGGCGCTTTGCGTATTTTCCGCTTCTGCGCTTGATACGGCGCAGTTTTCCAAGACGTGCACTATAACGCTTGCAGGCTACACGGGGTCAACCTCCCTCGCCGACTTCCCGGTGCTGGTGAGGCTCTCAAGCGCGATAGAGGGATTCAGCTATGCCGACGTGATGCAGGGCGGCGCGGACATCTGCTTCACCGATTCCAGCGGCAACCAGCTTGCGCACGAGATCGACACGTGGAACGACGCCGGAGAGTCGCTTGTTTGGGTGAAGGTGCCGTCGCTCTCCGGAACCACAACGCAGATACGTCTCTACTACGGTTCCGGAACGGCAACCGCAAACACGCCCGCCAATGTGTGGACCAGATACGCTACGGTAGTGCATGGCGGCGCATCTCCCTTCGACTCCTCGCCGAACGCCCGCGCCGTCACTGTGGGACCCAACACGATCGCGATCGCGGACGGCCGTCTGGGCGCGGCCAACTTCATCACGAACCGCGTCAACGATACAGCCGGCATCTTCGTGGCGAACCCGCAGACCGTCATGACTGATTCCACGCGCTTCACAATCAGCGCATGGCTCACCGAGGAGAAGTCCGGCCAGACGCACATCCTCTTCGGCAGCATGAACGCCTGGAACACGGTGGGCTTCCTCATCCTGAACGAGGGCGGACGCGAACTCTCGTTCACGGCGAGAGGCGCGAGCGGCGATGGCAGTGGCCACAAGAGAGCCGGCTGGACGTGGACGCCCGGCGAGTGGAGGCATGTGGCCGTCACTTACGACAGCACCACCGGCACCAGCTACTACAACGGCGCGCAGCACTACACCGCAACGATCCCCGCAGTGGGCAATCCCGAACGTACATTCGGCTTCGGAAACTACGGCGAGGCCGCCCATGGCGACCATCTTTTCGGCAAGCTTGACGAATGCCGCGTCTTCAACGGCGCCGCCACTGCGGACTGGGTTAAGGCGGAATACGACAGCGTGGCCAATCCCTCCTTCGCCGTATTCGGGGCCGTGCGAAGCACCGCCGACGTGCAGCCGACCGTTGTTAAGATAGGCGCCATTTCACAGACGTCCGAGTCAGTGCATGTGGCCGGACTTCTCGAGGCGATGGGAGACGGGGTGACGAGCGTGACCGTGTCTCTCTGCTGGGGCCTCACCTCGGCGCTAGAGGGCACACCCGTAGTGGTGGGAACCTACACGGGGCTTTCGCAGCTTGGCGGCGACCTCACGGGCCTTGCGACGGGAGCGCGCTACTACGTCGCCTTCAAGGCGGTGAACTCGCTTGGCGCAACGGCATGGTCCGAAACGACCGTCTTCTACTTCGGCGCGGAGCAGCTGTGGCGTCCGCAGACCGAATCCGACACCTGGGCCTCCGCGGCATGGCAGCTTGCGAACGGCGCGTTTGCGGGCGGCGAGATAATGACGTTCATCCCCGGCGCCTCGGCTCGTTTCGACGGGGCGGAGGCCGCGCACCCCGCCGTGGTGGCTGTGCCGGCGGAGGTCGCCGCTGCGAAGGTGACGGTGGCTGGCTCGCGCGACTACACGTTCGCCGGCGAAGCCATCGACGCGCCGCTTGTGGCGAAGATGGGATCGGGCACGCTCACCCTGGCCGGCAAGGGATTCAAGGATCCCGACGAGATGGTGATCTCGGGCGGCACGGTGCGCCTCGATCCGCTGTGCGACCGCTATGTGCTCGGCACGCGCGCGACGCCGGTGAGGATCAGAGGCGGTTCGCTCGACATCTGCTCCACCAACTACAACGATCACAACGTGTCGTCGCACGCGAAGCGCTTCATCGTGAAGGGAACGGGCGACGGCGAGGGAGTGGGCGTGATATACAACAGCGGCGAGGCGAACACCGCCGCGGCGCTGCACACGATAGAGCTTGAGGGGGATACGCTCATCGGTGCGCCGTTCAGCAGGCGCATGGACCTGCGTCCGCTCACCGGCAGCCCCAACGGAGGCCGCCCGCGCATCACCGGCCCGGCCGACGCCACGCTCACCGTGGTCGGCAAGCCCACTACCACGGAGGCGCCCACCGGCAACGACACGCTCTGCCTGACCGACACTGACGTGGACGTGGGATGCGTGCGCGTGATAGGCGGCACGATGCTCTCGTTTGAGTCCGCCTCCCTGATGGCCGCCGGCAGCCGCCTCGCGCTTGCCGACGGGCAGCTTCGCCTGTGGACGCTCGCCAATCCGTTTACGGCGCCCATTGCTGCCGAGAGAGGCGCCAACCTCCTTGGCACCGGAAGCGGCACCGCCGTGGTGGAAGGACCGATCGCGGTGGACGCCTCGGCAACCCTGAGCCTCGGCCTTGGCGGGCGCACGATATACCGCGGCGGCATTTCAGGTGGCGGCGCAGTTGACGTCACGCTTGGCTACCACATGATCGCGAGCGACTTCGAGAGGGATTCCGTGAACGTGAACGGCACCGACGCCAATGCGCCGAACGCGGCGCTGTTCATCGGCGACGCCGCCACATCCTCCGGCGTTGAATGCAAGACCCCATCTGCGGTGACGCTTGGCAATGCCGGCATGTTCGGCCTCGCCCCCGTCACGAACACCACCTACCGCAATCTCCAGGTGAGCGGCACCGGCGCGTTCAACCCGTGCTTTGTGGAAACGGCCTCGAGCGTGACGGCGCGCATAGAGGATACGGAAATGACGCTCGACTCCATCCGCATGGGCACCGGCGACAAGAAGTCGGCCGGATATGCCGTGCTGGGCAATGGGGTGGACATCACGGTTAACAAGATCTACCTGGGCGACTGCGGCGGCGCGCCTGGCCCCGCCACGCTCACGCTCGAGGAGGGATCCCGCGTGACCGTGAACAGCGAGGTGATCATTGGCCGCTGGGGCGGATGGAGCCTGGGCACGCTGCACAAGATCGTGGTGGACGGCGGCGAGCTCGAGACGGTCGGCGACGTGATCCGCGTGGGCTACGACACCTGCTACGGCGAGCTCTGGCTGAACGACGGCGTGCTATCCCCAAGAGGACTCGACATCCGCTACAGATGGGACAACGGCAACGGCATGACCGTCACGAACACCGTCAGCCGCGAACTCTTCGTGATGAACGGCGGCACGCTCAATCTCGGCCAGCTCGGATTCAACACGCAGCGTGCAATCCCGATTTGCCCTGCCGCGTGGCTTGGCGGCGGCACTGTGCGCAACAGACATCCGTCCAATGACGAAGGAGCCGGCTGGAGCATGCGCCACAAGTACCTGCACATGGCGTTCGAGACGTGGGGCAGGTTCGAGGGTCCGCAGAGCGTGGAGCCTAACATGCTCGTGATCGACCTTGACGGCAAGAAGAGCGACTTCCGCACGGCAATCCAGGGCAACGGCAACGTCACGCTCAAGGGCGGCGGCGAGTTCACGGCCGACGTCGACGTGAAGGGCGGCGTGAACGGCAGCTGGAAGATCGAGAACGAAGGCGTGAACGTGCTCAAGAACGTCGCCGGCTTCGCGGGCGGCCTCACTCTCGCCCCGAACGTGACGGTGACGCTCGACATTCCAGACGAAGAGCACATCGCCGGCGTGAACATATTCAGCGCCACGGCCAGCCGCACTACGTCGCCCACGCAGGACGAATTCGCCTCGGCCGAATGCGGCGCGCCCTGCTGGTTCGCCGACATCACCCCTCTCACCACGCTCACCCCGACGCCCCTTTACACGTCGTTCCGCTTCGAGGGCGACTTCTACGTGGAGAACGCAGGCAGCTACACGTTCTGCTGCACCTACGACGACGAGCTCGCATTCTGGGTGGACGATTCCGAGGTGTGCAGAAACGCCGCGTGGAACGGATACGGAAGGGGATCGCTCAACCTTGCGCAGGGCTGGCACAAGTTCAAGCTCGTGGCGAAGGACCTTGGCGGCGGCGCAGGACCCAACCCGGCCGAGTGGTCCGCAAAGAAGATGGCGATAGGCTGGCACTTCGGCGAGACGACGAGCGAAAGCGCGGCCGACTACGAGCCTTTCGACTCGAAGTCGTTCCGCATGCGCCCGGGCACGTCCGTGCGCCTCGTGCGCAACCTGATAGGGCAGGGCGCATACACAGACGCATGGACTGATCCCCTCTACACCGAAAGCCGCGTGCTGAACACTCTCCAGGTAATCCACGACGTCAACTGGGCTCTTGGAAAGAAGGCGGTGTGCGAACTCTCCGGATGGTTCCTCGTCGAGAAGGACAAGGGCGGGGAATGGTTCTTCAACGGCGTGTACGACGACCGCATCTCGCTCAAGATCGACGGCGAGACCGTGCTCGAGACCACGGCGTACGCAACTGCCGCCACCGGCAGCATCATTCTTGAGCCTGGCTGGCATGCGTTCCAGGTGCGCACGTTCGACTATGGCGGCGGCATCTCCAGCACACGCGGCAACGCGCTGAACTACAGCGTGGGCGGTGGCGAGGCAACGCCGTTCGACGAGCGCACGCTGCGCATCTCCGCGACGCCATACGGACGCATTGCGGGCGTTCTGGCGCTCGGCGAAGGAGCCTTTCTCACGAATGCGGCGTCCACGCCGTGCGCGGTGGAGGCCACGCTCTCCGGCACTGGCACGCTTGACGGGCAGTTCGTGCTGCGCGGCGCAACTTGGGAGCTCGAGGGAGTGGCGCGCGCCTCCGACCTGAAGGGCGTCACCTTCTCGAACTCGCCCGCCAACGCGCTCGCGGGGCTGGGCAAGATCAAGGTCGCCTTCGACGCAAAGCCGACGCGCAGCCGCTACATGGTGGGTCCGGCGCTCGGCCTCACCGGCGCCGAGGAGGTTGGCGTTGAGGCCACCTACATCGACGCGGGCGTAGTGAAGCCGTATCCTGACGTGAAGCTGCGAGTGGAGAACGGCGTTCTCTACTTGGCGAACACCAAGCCGGCCGGTCTCACCATCATGATGCGCTAAAGTTGTACTCTCCCACGAA
>CAMIVJ010000065.1 GCA_946401765.1 uncultured bacterium
CATGGACAACCACGACACGGCCGCCGACGACTGGGAGAACCGCTTCGACCGCGTCAATCCCGTCGAGGCCGGCAATGCGGCCTTCGTGCTCACGTTCCTGCGTCGAGGTCTACCTCTCGTATTCAATGGCAACGAGATCGCCGACAATTCTCTCAACACCTTCTTTGCGCCCGTCGAGGATCCCGGCCGCGCGCGCAAGACCATCGACTGGGCGCGCGCACTGCAGCCCGCCGGGCAGAAGCGCCTCGCTCTCATCCGCACGCTCGCGAAGCTGCGCCACGAAAACAAGGTTTTCTCCGAAGGCTCGCATGACTGGGTGACGGAGGGCGAGAAGGCGGGCGCGATCGCCTTCGTGCGCCGGCTCGGCGGCAAGGCCGTGTTCGTCACGGCGAACCTGACGAGAGGCGACGTGAAGTTCCAGACCGGCGTCAAGGGCGGCGGAAACGTTCTCCTCGCCGAACGGAGCGAGCTGGCAGCCGACGGCACGTGCCGCCTGGGGCCATACGGCTACGTTGTCGTGGAATTGTAGTTATTCCCCGGCCCCGCACCATGTACTAGGCACCAGGCGCTAGGCACTTTTTGCTATGGCATTTCGCATCCGATTATGGTAAACTATTTCTCGTGTTACGCTATATAGTCAGACGTCTTCTTGAACTGGTGCCGACCACAATCGGCATCTTGATGCTCACGTTCGTGCTCTTTCACGTCGTGGGCGGTTCACCTGCGCTCACGGTGCTGGGCAAAAACGCGACGAAGGAGTCCATAGCGGCCTTCAACGCCAAGTTCGGCTACGACAAGCCGCTTCTTGTGAACGTGAAGAAGGGCGAGAGTCTCTTCGACTCGCAGTTCTTCAACTTCGTCAAGAACCTCGCCAAGGGCGATTTCGGAATCTCCACGCAGTACGACGAGCCTGTGGCGGACATCCTCAAGCGCGGCGTTGGTCCCTCGCTTTCGCTCACGGTGCCAATCCTCGTGGGCGGCACGCTGATCGGGCTTTCGCTCGCGATGCTGTGCGCGGCGTTCCGGGGAGGATGGCTCGACCGGACGGTGCTCGTGTGCTCCACTATCCTGATGAGCGTCAACTACGTTGTGTGGGTGCTTGCCGGGCAGTTCCTGCTCGCGTTCAAGGCGCGCCTCTTCCCGATATGGGGCTACGAGAACTGGACGTATCTGATGCTGCCAGTCCTCATCGGCATAATCTCCTCGCTCGGCGTGGACGTGCGCTTCTACCGCACCGCGGTGCTGGACGAGATATACAAGTCGTACGTGCGCACGGCGCGCGCGAAGGGGCTCTCGGGCGCGACGATCCTCGTGAAGCACGTGCTGCGCAACTCTCTCATTCCGATCGTCACGTTCATAGCGCTCGCGATACCGCACCTCTTCACGGGTTCGCTGATGCTGGAGACCTTCTTCGGAATACCGGGGCTTGGAAATGTGTCCCTCAACGCCATCCACTCCGCCGACATGGCGGTGGTGCGCGCGCTCGTGGTGCTGGGCGCGCTGCTGTACCAGGGCGTGAACCTGATAACCGACCTCGCGTACGCGTGGCTTGATCCGAGAGTGAGGCTGGGATGATCGACCTTTGGCGCAGACTGAAGATGGGCGGGCGTCTCTGCCTGATAATGATCGCGGCGTACTTCGCGCTTGCGGTGTACGGCGAAGTACAGTACCGCGTGGCCAAGGCGCGCGACGTGACGCCATCGTACAACGTGGTGCACGAGGAGATGCGCTACCAGCCGCCTTCCTGGTCGCACCCGATGGGCACTGACAACCTTGGGCGCGACGTGGCGCAGCGCCTTGTGCAGGGCGCGCGCATAGCGTTCCACGTGGGCATCATGACCTCTCTCATCGCGATTCCCCTCGGCGTGATACTTGGCCTTTTGGGCGGATACTTCGGCGGGAAGGTGGACTCCGTGGTGGTGTGGCTGTGCGCAACAGTGGCGTCGATGCCGGGCCTCCTGTTCATCCTCGCGATTTCGATGGTGGTGGGCCAGGGGCTTCTGGGAATATACCTAGGCATAGGCCTCACCACATGGGTTGGCGTGTGCCGCACCATACGCGCGGAGGTGATGAAGCACCGCGACCGCGCATACGTGCAGGCGGCGCGCGTTCTCGGATATTCGCATCTGCGCATCATGTTCAGGCACATCCTTCCGAACGTGGCGCACATCATCCTCATCCAGTTCTCAATCCGCTTCCCGGGCGCCGTGGCCACTGAGGTGTTCATCAGCTTCCTCGGCATCGGCGTGCAGGGCGAGCCGAGCTGGGGCATCATGATCAACAACGCGCGTCTTCGCCTGTGGCAGGGCATCTGGTGGGAGATGACGTTCGTGACGCTCGCGATCTTCACGCTCGTGCTGGTGTTCAACCATCTTGCGGACGAGCTGCGCGACCTGCTCGACCCGGCTCTGCGCAATGAACGGGGCTAGCGAATGAAGCTTCTTGCCGCCGCGTTCCTTGCACTTGCATCCGTCTTGGCGCGGGCCGAGATCAGCGTGGCCTTTCCTGCCGAGCGGCAGCGTCTGCCCGCCGTGGATCAGACCTACGTGATCGGCGCCGTTGATCCTGGCGAGTCTATGGTCTACGTGAACGGCATCACGACGTCGGTGCACCGCACCGGCGCTTTCATCCAGATGGTTCCCGTGACTGCAGGCGACAACACGCTCACGGTGGCGTGCGGCGCCTCGCGGCTCGTGCGGCGCTTTTCCGTAGCGAAGCCCGGTGACGGCGCCGCCAAGCCGCCGCCTGAGATCACGAGCGACGACAGCGAGCACCTCGAGCCTGCCGGCGCGTGGCGCACCACTGGCTCGCTCTTCGCGAACCGGGTGCGCGCCGGCATTGACGACGGCGATTCGATCTTCTATCTTCCAAAGGGCTTTGTGCTTCGCGCGGCGCCTGTGAAGGGTACGGAATGGGCTGCGGTGTGGCTTGAGGGAAGGCGCGGGTACCTGCAGAAGGCGAGGCTTGAGCCTGTGCCGGGCGAGAAGGTTCCCCCAAAAGGTCTGCTTGCGCCTGATCCCGCCGCGGGCTTCCCCGAGAAGCCCCCGTACGGCCGCCCGCCGTCGTCGGTGAGGATATGCGTGGATCCCGGCCATGGCGGTTCTGATTCCGGATCAGTCGCGCCGCACGGGTGGAAGGAGAAGGACGTCAACCTCATGCAGGCGCGCGCCATACGCGACGCGCTAGAGCACGTCGGCTTCCAGGTGATCATGACGCGCGACGGCGACTCCTTTCCGTCTCTCCTGTCGCGTCCGCAGACCGCATACGACGAGCGCGTTGACGCCTTCATCTCAGTGCACCACAACGCCACTGCCGCCAATCGCGACCCCCGCGCCGTTCGCCACACCACCACCTACGCCTCCACTTCCAACGGACTCGCCCTAGCGCGCTGCATCCAGAAGCACGTGGCGCAGGTTATGGCGCCTGTGACTGATGCCGGTGCGCAGATGCGCTCATACGCCGTGTGCCGCAACCCTGCCGTGCCGAGCTGCCTCATCGAGGTGGACTTCATAAACCTGCCTGAGGGCGAGGAGGAGTCGTGGAATCCGGTGCGCCAGAAGAAGGTGGCCGACGCGGTGGTGCTGGGCGTATTGGACTGGATGACGCCTCCTCCTCCGCGTCCCCTCCAGCTAAAGCATCCGCCGCCTCGTGTGGAGGGGAAATGAAGTCTTTCGGCTGTCCGTGTTTTTTTAATGGACAGAACGCCGGAAATCTTGTATCATTCTTAGTTAAATCAATGGGGTGATTGGAGAAAAAGCCGTATGATCATCGTAATCCGCAAGGATGCAGGCAAAGACAAGCTTGAGAAGCTGCAGAACTGGCTTAAGGCCTGCGGCGTGACGCCGCATGTCTCGGTGGGCGAGCGGCAGACCATCGTGGGCTGCATCGGCGACGTGTCGCAGATCGACGAGGGACGTCTCTCGGCGATGACGGACGTCGTTGCCTCCATCAAGCGCATTCAGGAGCCGTACAAGGCCGTCAACCGCCAGTTCCATCCGCAGGACACGGTGGTGGAGATTCCCGTGAAGGATGGTCCGCCCCTCAAGATCGGCGGCGGAAACTTCCAGGTGATCGCCGGACCCTGCAGCGTGGAGAGCGAAGAGCAGGTGGTGGCGATAGCCCGCGCAGTGAAGGCCGCCGGCGCCACGCTGCTGCGTGGCGGTGCGTTCAAGCCGCGCACCTCCCCCTACGCATTCCAGGGACTGCGCGAGAAGGGCCTTGAGATTCTTTCGATTGCGAAGAAGGAGACAGGCCTTCCGATAGTCTCCGAGATCATGGACCCGCGCGACCTCGAGCTTTTCGAGGACGTTGACGTGCTGCAGATCGGCGCCAGGAACATGCAGAACTACGAGCTTCTCAAGGAGGTCGGCTCGCACTCAAAGAAGCCCGTCCTCCTCAAGAGGTCGTTCTCCGGCACGATCAAGGAGCTTCTAATGAGCGCCGAATATCTGCTTGCGAGCGGCAATCCCAACGTGATGCTCTGCGAACGCGGCATCCGCACGTACGAGACGGCCACGCGCAACACCATCGACCTCACAGTCGTGCCGCTTCTGCACCGCAAGAGCCATCTGCCGGTGATAGTGGATCCCTCTCACGCAACGGGAGTCGCCTCGCTCGTGCAGCCGCTTTCGATGGCCGCAACGGTGATCGGCGCGGACGGTCTCATAATCGAGGTGCACAACGATCCGCCGCACGCCCTATGCGACGGCGCGCAGAGCCTCACGCCCGACAGCTTCGCAGGGCTGATGGAAGGCGTGCGGAACGTGCGTCCGTTCGCCTGCCGCTGACGGCGCTGCCCCTGTTTTTTCAAATTCTCAAGGAGATTGAAGATGAAGCTTGAAAGTTCTCAGGCCGAGTTCCTGAAGGAACTCGTTTCTCTGCCCACGCCCACTGGCAGCGAGCATGCAGGAATGATGCTGCTGGGGCGCAGGCTCAAGGAGCAGACTGGGCTCGCGCCCACTATCGACGTGCACGGCAATCTGCACTGCGTGCTGGACCGCGGCGCGAAGCGCACGGTCATGATCGAGGGCCACTGCGACGAGATCGGATTCATCGTGGTGCATGTGGACGATGACGGGCTCGTGTATCTTGCGGCCCTCGGCGGAGTGACGGTGCCTCTCTGCGCGGCGGAGAGAGTGGTGATCGCGGGGCGCAACGGGCCGGTGAACGGCGTCATCGGGGCGCGTCCGCCGCACCTCATGAACGCCGAGGAGAAGAAGCATGTGGCGAAGGACGACCTGCGCAACATGCCGTGCGACATCGGCGCCTCGTCGCGCGAGGAGGCTCTTTCGCTCGTCGCGATCGGCGACTCCGGCGTGGTCGACACCGGCTGGCGCAAGCTCGCGGGCTCGCGCGTCTCGTGCCGCGGCTTCGACAACCGCGTGGGCACGTTTGCGATGTGCGAGGCATTCATCCGCATGGCCAACAGCCAGTGCGGCACGGGATGCAACGTGCACTACGTGGCGAGCGTGCAGGAGGAGGTGGGCCTCGTGGGCGGCAAGACGGCCGCGTACGACGTGGCGCCTGCGATCGGCGTCTGCTGCGACGTGGGCTTCGCGACCGACGTGCAGAAGGACGACCGCAAGAAGATCGGCGACGTGCGCCTCGGGGCGGGCCCCATCCTCGGAATTGGCCCCACGTACCACCGCGGCCTCACCGACCATTTCACCAAGATCGCCGAGTCGCAGAGCCTCCCCATCCAGCGCAAGGCGGCCCCGCGCGGCACCGGCACGTGCGCGTGGGCGATGCGCCTCGAGCGCGGCGGCGCGGCGGTGGCGCAGATATCGATTCCGCTCAGGTACATGCATTCGCCCGTTGAGGTGATCGACCTCGACGACGTGGCCGCTGTGATCGAACTCGTGGCGAAGGGCGTGGGCGCGCTCGACGACTCGTTCCCACTTCTGCCCGAGCAGCCCTGACTTTGAACGCCGCCACCTTTAGTGTCTGCGTGATTTGCACAGTTTCGCTCGCGACCGCGTGGGCGGGCGGGGCGCGGCTTTCACCGGTCAAGGACGCCGAAGTGGAGACGTGTGCGAGCGGAGTGACCGTTTTCGACGATCGTCCGTTCACGATGACTGCCGCGGCGTATGAGCGCCTTGCCGGCAAGCCGTTCTTTCGGCGGACGATCGACGGTGGATTCGCCGCCGAGGTGACGGCGGCCGGCGAGCTGTTCGTGGTGACGCCCACCGAGAAGGCCGGGGGGCGCCTCTCGCAGGGCAGGACTCTCGCCGCGCTCGGCTTCGTGAAGATGCCGGGCGAGCCGTTTCAGGCGTTCGGCGTGAACAAGTGCGACGTTGCCGACGTGTGGCGCAAGGAGATGAAGCCAGGCGAGAAGCTCGCACTCGGCAAGTGGGCGATCGTTTGCGGGTTCGACCCCGCCGGCCAGCCCCAGATAGATCCGGCCGACAGAGAGAAGGAGGCGCGCATCCTTGCCTATCTGAGGGGAACTCCGAGCGAGACCGAGGCGCCGCGCGACATCTTGAAGAACAAGCCTGACTACGTTGTGTTCGTGCCGAAGCAGCCGCGCGCGAAGGACAAGCGAGACCCGGCGAAGCCAGGCGACACGTACAACGACCATTTTCAGGTGATCTGCAATCCGTCCAACCAGCATCTCTACGCGTTCTGGACGCAGGCTTCGCGCGAGGCGGACATCGACCAGCACATCGCGTTCTCGAAGAGCGTGGACAAAGGCGTCACCTGGACTCCGCCCGTTGTGCTGGCCGGCTCGCCCAACAAGAAGAATCCTGCGCTGCTCGCGAGCTGGCAGCAGCCGATGCTCTCAAAGAGCGGCCGGCTCTACTGCCTCTGGAACCAGCAGACCACGAGCCGAGGTCCGCACTGCGGCATGATGTTCGGCGCGTTCTCTGACGATGACGGCGACACGTGGAGCGCGCCCAAGCTCGTGCCGTTCGCCGAGCGCATGGACGCCGATCCGCTCGACGACCACATTCCGCCCAGCTGGTGCAACTGGCAGCGTCCTCTCCGGCTCGGTGATGGCGGGAAGTACTTTGTGGGCTGCTCGCGCCACGGCAAGGCCCCGTATGACGAGCGCGGAGGCTGCAAGATAGAATTCTGGCAGTTCGAGAACATCGACGACAATCCCCCCGTGCAGGATATCCGCATCAAATATCTCAGCACGAACCGCCATGCGCTTTCTGCGAAGGACCTTGAGAAGGCGGGTGGTTTCCGCGCGAGCGAACCAGCGCTAGAGGAGGCCGCGCCGGTGCGCCTGCCTGACGGACGCCTCTTCGCGATCATGCGCTCGTCCGTCGGTTCGCCCGTGTGGGCGCAGAGCCGTGACGGCGGCGCCACGTGGAGCGCGCCGAAGATTCTGAAGGATGCCGAGGGAAAGCCGTATCTGCACCCGCGCTCACCCTGCCCGATGTACGACTGGAAGGGGCCCGAGGCTGCGAGCGGAAAGTATTTCGCGCTCGTTCACCAGACATTCGACTTCAATGAGCCGAAACGCAACGCCTACCAGCATCGTGGACCGCTCTATCTGATTGCGGGCGAATTTGATCCTGACGGCGAACAGCCCGTCAAGTTCAAGCCGCCAAAGCTCTTCGCGCCGCGCAGGGGTGGCAACTCGTTCTACACGAGCTACTGCATTGTGGACGGCAAAGGTGTGCTCTGGTACAACGACATGAAGTTCTATCTCTGCGGACGCATCGTGGGCCCAGAGTGGTTCGAGTAGCTTTCTCGGCTGCAATGCCGGTGAATGTTGCCAATGGCCAATTGGGGATTGAATGTTGGTTCAGAGTTCAAAGTTCAGAGTTCAAGATGACTGATGTAGCGATCTGTTGTTGTAGCATTGGAATTGGATATTGACAATTGTGGCATTATGACATTATGACATTGTGGCATTGGAATTGGATGTTAGCTGTTGACAACTCAATGACGCGCCATTGCAGGACAAACGACAGAGGACAGAAGACAAAGGACTGGGCTGGAAGGCGCTTTGCGTTCAACAGCCACCATCCTCTGTCCTCTGTCTTTTGTCCTTTGTCCTTGAATTCCCACAATTGCACAATCGGCGCCACGATGACTCTGTCCTACCTGTTATCACGGCATTGCTACATGCAGGTGGATGTGGTATAATTGTTGCACTTTTGGGAGGGCTGGTGTTGACTGGGTGGTCGGCGCGGAACTCCTGGCAAGGCGGTGCGTGAAAGAGCATCGCACCATAAAACCGAGAATGCTGCAATGAAAGAAATAGCGAAAAGGTCTGTTGTTGCGGGGCTTGCGATGTCGCTTGCCGCTATGATTTCTGGATGTGCCACGGTGAATTATTCATCGCATGGCGCGTTGAAGAACGTCACGGTCGAGGGATCGAAAGACGCCGTGGCCGGGCAGATGGTGGCGATAACCACGTCAGGGTACTACATGTTATGGACGATTCCCCTCGCGTCGGGGGATCTGCGGTGGGATCCGGCGGCTGGCGAGATCAAGGGCGGCACCACGTTCTTCCGGGACCAGGTCGGCTTCCAGGAGCTTCAGGACGCGCTACACAAGATCGCAGAACGCCGTAACTGCGACCTGGCAGAGGTCTATTTCACCGACTCCGACTGTTCGTATGCCGATGTTAGCTACGCGGGCCTGATCGGTGCGTTGTTCGGCTCGTCGCACATGAGCGTGTCTGCGGTTCTCGTGCCGCGCACAAAGGTTGCCAAGTAAGGAGATGCAGAAATGAAAGTCTTTGGAAATACCCTTGCGGCGCTGTCTTTTGCAGCCCTTGTCCTTGCGTCCGCGGGATGCAGTTCGTATTCCGAGATCGCCAGGTGGAAGACGAACATCCCGGTCAACGACGGCGAAGTGCCGATGGCGTCCTTCGTCACGCAGAACTTCTCCTATCAGCTTCTGTGGGTCATTCCGCTCTGCACGGGGCTTCCGTGGACAGAGGGGAACGAGGAGATCGTCGATGAATTCAACGTAAGGCTGTTCGCGAACGAGGCGACGATAGACAACAACCTCCGTTCGCTCAACCATGCGCTGGACGTCGTCGGCTCCCATCGCATTACGCACCTGAAGACCACGGAGGACAACAGCCTGGCGTGGAGCCTCTTCCTCGTCAACCGGCACGAGGTGCGCACGCAGTGCATGATTCTCAAGCCTGAACAGCCCAAAGACAAGTAAACTGCCTGCCAGCTAGGGCGGGAGTGTTGCCAATGTGGAAGTGTTGCCAATTCCAATGTTGCCAGTTGTAAATTGGTCATTGGAATTGGATATTGACAGGACAGAGTAAAACGTGGGGGGGACTGTCCCCGTAAAGTCTTTAACGCAGAGTCGCAGAGGCGCGAAGGTCGCAGAGGTGTGTGAAGAAGCGCGCGGGGACAGTCACTGTGGAGTCGGAGGAGTCCAGTTGAATGGAAACAACTGTTTGAAAACAACCTGTCTTTGGCGCGCGGGCTAACTCGCCCGCGCCCATCGGCTCATCCAAAGCGGCACTTTTACACTAAATCCTTTCTGTGACAAACAGATGAAAAAATGCGCGAGGGCGAGTTAGCCCGCGCACCTCTTCAAAGTTGTTTTTTCAAGTTGTTCTGGTTGTTTCCCACCTTAATGCGCTTGGAAAACGCGCGGGGTCTGTCCCCGTCAAACCCTAAAACTTGCAAACTGCGGAAACCGCGCGGGGACTGTCCCCCGTAGTGATTATGGCATTCTGAAATTGTGGCATTGTGGCATTAAGCCATTATGGAATTGTCTGCTGTCAATTTCATAATGGCGCAATTCCACAATTTCATAATTCCACAATTCCACAATCATAAAAGGTGGTGGAAGCGGGCGCGTTTCTTTGGTATAATAAGCGAACGACGAACAGAATAAGAGGACAAGCATCATGAATCCAAAGACTGCACTTTTCGTGGCTGCAGCAGCCGTTTTGACGCTCTCCCAGGCCCAACAGAAGGCTCCTTGGGCTGATCCCTGCGTCAACTCCATCAACCGCCTGCCGGCACGCGCGATTGCCGTTCCGTGCGAGAGCGCCGAGAAGGCGCTGAAGATCGCGAAGGGAGAGCTTGCGCGCACGGAGTCGAAGTGGCTGGAGCTGCTCAACGGCACGTGGGACTTCAAGTGGAAGCACAATGTCGACGCGCAGTGGGAGAAGTCCACCAAGATCAAGGTGCCCGGCTGCTGGCAGCTGCAGGGCGACTTCGATCCGCCTCTCTACGTCAACGTCACCTATCCCGTCGCCGGGTACAAGGAAGGCAACCCGATGGCAGAGCCGCCGAAGCACTTCACGAGCAGGCGCTTCCGCAACCCTGTGGGCCTGTACTCCCGTTCGTTCACGATTCCCGACTCGTGGAAGGGGCGTCGCGTCGTCATACACTTCGGCGGCGTGTCGTCCGCAATGTACGTGCGCCTGAACGGGAAGGACGTGGGCTACTCCGAGGATAGCCGCCTGCCGGCCGAGTTCGACCTCACCCCGTTCCTGAAGAGCGGCGCGAACGCCCTCGAGGTCGAGGTGCTCAAGCACTGCGACGGAACGTTCCTCGAGGACCAGGACTTCTGGCGCTTCTCCGGAATCTTCCGCGACGTATGGCTCGTCGCAGAACAGCCCTCCGCGCCGAAGGACCTCGTGGTGGAGACGACCCTCAGCGACGACTACTCGAAGGG
>CAMIVJ010000066.1 GCA_946401765.1 uncultured bacterium
CGCAAAGCATGAGAGCATGTCGGGCGGCAGGGTGTACAACCAGTTCAACCCATCCGGCCAGCATTCGGAAAAGCCCAACTGGGGGTATCCGCACGGATGGGGCATGGCGCAGATTGACAGGGGGGCGAATGGTGACACCACGGCGGAGGTGTATGACTGGCATGTTAACATACAGTCCATGAACCAGATTCTGCGTCAGAAGCGAGAGCGATATAATGAGATTATTCAAATGTATCGTAATGCATATCAGAACGATCCATCTACACATTGGTCAGAACCGGATAATGTCACGATAATTGTATGTGGTGTAGAGATTTCGGCCCGTCAATGGGTTGTCATGACTCTATACAATGGCGCAGAGGGAACTTATCCTCTCCCGTTCGCGGATCATGCGAATGAAAGTACTCCAATACATTTTGATCCAGAAACTTCCCAATGGAGTTTGTACAATAACAGCAGAAATTACGTGCCGAGAGTGTTTGAGGACTGCAACGCACAGGAGAATGATTGAAAATGAAATACTGTTTAACATGTGTGTGCGCATTGTTCGCATCGGTGGAAATTGTACATGGTGTACAATTCGACAAGGGAACTGGGCACGCCGACTTTCTTCGGAAGCATTTCGACGTCTCGTATTGGAAAAGCACATGGACTGACGACACATGGCACATAAGAGGCATTTTCGTGGACATGGATGGAGATGGCGAAGATGAAATGATAGCAGCAACAACGTCAGAGGAGGACAGAACAGGGGATTTCTGGAAAATATGGATGTTAGGCAGCGACGGCAAAATGCGGCAAGTGATTCATTCGGGGGAGGTGTATTTTTCGTGCCGTGCCGAGTCATTCTACAAAATGAATCTGCAGAATGGAACCAGCATCGTGTTGGGATTGGGGTTGAATGCCGGGCGTAGGGATCTTGAGGGACGTCGAATTACGGCACCAACGCCGGATTGTGCTTTCGCGCTTACGAAAGACGGGAAGTATTCTCTGCATGAGATCAGTCCTGACGTGGATACGGCTTTCCGCGAAAAAACTGTTGTGAGCATTGAAAGATTGTATCCGGAATGGTATTTCGGCTTCACCTTCACGCCGCCCGCCAATATGCCGCACGATCCGTGCACGATGCGAATTCCGTACCGGATTCCGCGAGGAAACATTCAAGTGCGTGGCGGTGTTGAATGCCCTAAAGGCTTTGCTGCTTTTGCCGCCGAGTACGGGCGAACGGTACAGAAGCGTGTAATTGTGGAGGGTGATGTGACGGTCTATGCCGTATTTCTTGACGCTGACAATGACGGTGACGTGGACTGCTACGTTTCATGCAGTGCGGAGAAGGCGTCGGCGGAAACGTTTAGGTGGAATCTCTTCCTGCGAGACCAGGACAAACTGTCCAAGGCGGATGCTGTCGTGTATCCAGTTGCTCGCAAAAAAAACATTTGTCGGCTCAGCCCTTCTGTAATTGCGTCAAGAGATGCTTTTTGCCGAATTGTGCGGTATGACGTAGAACCATTCTTCATGGTGCTTGACAATAAAACCACTGGCAGGCAGGTGCGTGATTCTATAACGCACTATAGTGCGCATTGCATTGAGAAGCTTTCCTGTGCTGAAATTCGAGTGTCTGATGCATTTTGAGTAGTGGAGATTGCTTTCTATGTCGCTTATTAGAAAGATACTCGTTATGACTATTTGCGTGTTAACCATCTGCCATACGGCCCATGGCCGCGACTGGGACAAGCTGCGGGACGGTATACGCCAACTGCGCGCCGACCTGGCGCGGCAGGACGTGTACACGTTTGTGATAAATTTTTAATCAAAAAAGCAAAACAAGGAGAACAGCAATGGAAGAGAAGAACGAGAGCGGAAGCAGGGGCGGCGCGATCGGCGCCGTGATCGGCACGATCGTGCTGGCGGCGGCGTTCGCCACGGGCGGCTGGATCGCGAACGACATGTGGTCCAAGATCGTGGCCGAGAAGATGAAGGAGGCGATGGCCCCGAAGGAGCAGCCTGCCGCCACCGTGAGCGTGAAGGCGGTGGAGGAGCGCGAGTACAACCTGCCCGAGAAGTTCGTGGCACACGCCGAGGCGATGCAGGAAGTCGACCTGCTGCCGCAGGTGGACGGCTACATCAAGGAGATCCGCTTCAAGGAAGGCGACATCGTCGAGGCGGGCGCGATTCTCTACGTGCTCGACGACGAACGCTACCGCGCGGTCGCCAACCAGCGCAAGGCCGACCTCGAGGCCGCAGAAGCCGAGGCTCGTCGCGCCGAGCGCTACTGGGAGCGCATGCAGAAGGCCGACTCGCGCGGCATCACGCAGCTCGAGCGCGACAACGCCGAGGCGGGCGCCGACAAGGCCAAGGCCGCCGTACTCCAGGCCAAGGCAAATCTCGTCGTCGCCGAGTACGACCTCAAGAAGGCGCAGGTGATCGCGCCCATCAGCGGCCAGATCGGCAAGACGAGCGCGCACGTGGGCGACTACGTGGCGCCTTCGAAGGGCGCGCTCGCGCGCATCGTGCAGATCGACCCCATCCGCGTCTCGTTCCCGCTCACCGACCGCGCGTACGTGGGCTGGCGCGCGGCGCTCAAGAAGGGCAAGGCGCCCGACTACCGCATGCGCCTCGTGCTGCCCGACGGCTCCATCTACTCCGGCGAGGGCAAGTGGGACTTCGACGACAACGAGATGAGCCGCGACACCGCCACTATCATCATGCGCCTCTCATTCCCCAACCCCGACCGACTCCTCATCCCCAACAGCTACGTCACCCTGCTCACCGACTACAAGACCCCACCGAAGCTCCCCTGCATCCCGCAGCAGGCCGTCTTCGACCTGGTGGGCGGCAGCCAGGGCGTGTGGGTGCTCAAGGACGACTCCACAGTCGAGCAGCGCGTGGTGGAGGTGCGCGAGGTTGACAGGGGATGGACGCCCGTCGTGAAGGGGCTCGAGAAGGGCGAGAAGGTGGTGATCTCCGGAATCGGCAAGCTCGCGCCCGGCATGAAGGTGACGGAGGTGGAGCCTTCGCCGAACGAAGACATCGACCCCAACTACAGCGCGAAGATCGACGAATGACCGCGTCCAGTCCCACGAGGAGCTGAAGATGAAACTTGGAATCAGAGAGTCGATCGACAAGATCAAGACGTTCTCGCGGATATTCGTGGAACGTCCGAGATTCGCCATGGTCATCGCCATCGTTCTGACGATGGCGGGCGCGATGGCCATATTCAAGCTGCCGGTATCGCAGTATCCGCGCATCACCCCGCCCTCCATATCGGTGAGCTACGCGTATCCCGGCGCGAACGCGAAGGAGGTGCTCAACACCATCGCGATGCCGCTCGAGGACGAAGTGAACGGCGTGGACGACATGCTCTACATGACCGGCCAGTGCGGCGACGACGGCAACTACTCGCTCAACGTCACCTTCGAGGTGGAGAGCGACCGCGACATGGACATGGTGAAGGTGCAGAACCGCGTGGCGCAGGCCGAGGCCAAGCTCCCCAGCGAGGTGAAGCAGCTCGGCGGCCGCATTCGCGCCCAGAACTCCGACATGCTCGGCTTCATCGCCGTGAAGTCGCCAAACGGCTCGCTCTCGCGCCTCCAGATATCCGACTACATCTACGCGAACATCCAGCCCGTGCTGCTGCGCGTGCCCGGCGTGGGCGACGCCACTGTGTACGGCCCCAAGCTCTCCATGCGCGTGTGGCTCGACCCTCAGCGCATGGCCGCGCAGGGCATGAACACCGAGGAGGTGATCGCCGCCGTCTCGAAGCAGAACATCCAGGCTTCGCTCGGCTCCGTGGGCTCCGCGCCCACGGGGGCCAACGCCGCCCACACGATGTCGCTGCTCTCCAAGGGACGCCTCATGAGCCCCAAGGAGTTCGACGAGATCGTCATCCGCCGCGACGCGAACGGCGGCGCGGTGAGGCTCAAGGACATAGCGCGCACCGAGATCGGCGAGCAGAACTACATGTTCACCGGCCAGCTCGACGGCGGCAACGCCGTCTCCATCGCGCTCCAGCAGAAGCCCGGCGCTAACGCCATCGCCACGATGGCGGCGATCAGAAAGGCGATGGCGCAGCTCAAGGAGTCCTTCCCGGCCGACATGGATTGGGTGATCCCCTACGACGCCACGGAATACGTGAGCACGTGCATCAGGGAGATCGTCTTCACGCTCGGCCTGACGTTCGGCCTCGTGGTGATCGTGTGCTACCTCTTCCTCCAGGACTGGCGGGCGACGCTCATCCCCTGCCTCACGATTCCAGTGTCGCTCTGCTCCACGTTCATCCTCATGGCGCTTCTCGGCTACTCCATCAACATCCTCACGCTCTTCGGCCTCGTGCTCGCGATAGGCGTGGTGGTTGACGACTGCATCGTGGTGGTGGAGCGCGTGCAGTTCCTGATCGAGACGCAGGGCCTCAACGCGAAGGAGGCCACGATCCAGGCGATGAGCGACGTGACGAGCGCCGTCATCGCGACCACGCTCGTGCTGCTCGGCATCTTCGTGCCAGTCGGCTTCATGAGCGGCATCACGGGGCGCATCTACCAGCAGTTCTCCGTGACGCTCTCGGCGGCGGTGTGCTTCTCCACGGTGTGCGCGCTCACGCTCGCGCCGGCATTGTGCTCGCTCATCCTGCATGAGGCGAGGCCGTACAAGCACGGTCCGCTCGCGTGGTTCAACTGGATGATCAACGCCTTCAAGGGCATGTTCGTCAGGGCGGCGAAGTGGCTCGCGAGCCGCATCTTCCTCGCGGCGGTGCTGCTGGTGCTCACTGTGATGCTCACGGTGCAGATGTTCCGCTCCACGCAGACGTCGTTCCTGCCGGACGAGGACCAGTGCGTTGTGTTCGCCGCCCTTGAGATGCCCGAGGGATCCACGCGCGACCGCACGCGCGACGTGTCGCTGCGCGCCGTCGAGAAGCTCCTCAAGGACGTGCCCGAGGTACGCAGCGTGCTCACCATCACCGGCTTCTCGATGGTGGGCGGCCGCGGCGAGAACCAGTGCATGCTGATCGTCGACCTCAAGGACTGGGCGAAGCGCCCTGGCAGGGACCAGTCGGCCGCGGCAATGGTTGAGCGCCTGCAGAAGATACTCGCCACGATCCCCGAGCCGTCGTGGAAGGTGTTCATGCCGCCGGCGATCCCCGGCCTCGGCATGACGAACGGCATAAGCGTGAACATCCAGGACAAGGGCTCGGCCGACCCGCTCCGTCTTGAGGAGGTGCAGAACAAGCTGCTCGCCGAGCTCAACGACAAAGAGAAGCATCCCAACATCATGATGGCGTTCTCGGGCTACAACGCGAAGACGCCCCATCTGCGCTTCAACCTCGACCGCGTGAAGGCCGAGATGTACAAGGTGCCGGTGGCCACGGTGTACGCGACGCTGCAGAACTACCTGGGCTCGCGGTACGTGAACGACGTGAACCTCGGCACGCAGGTGAACCGCGTGACAGTGCAGTCCGACTGGCAGGGACGCTCCACGCCCGAGGCCGTGACGCGCCTGTACGTGCGCGGCGAGAACGGCGCGATGATTCCTCTCGGCTCGCTCGGCACCATCACGCACGAGCTTGGCCCGCGCACGGTGTACACGCGCGACAAGTACGTCACCAGCCAGCTCACGATCATGCCGATGCCCGGCGTGGCCACGGGCCGCGTGATGGACGAGCTGCGCGACACGTTCAAGAAGCTGCTCCCATCCGACTACGGCTACGACTGGGCCGCGCTCTCCTTCCAGGAGGCGCGCAACGAGGGCGGCGCCGCGCCGCTCATCGCGCTCGCAGTCCTCTTCGGCTACCTCTTCCTCGTGGCGCAGTACGAGAGCTGGACGATTCCGCTTCCCGTGATGCTCTCGATCTTCGTGGCGGTGTTCGGCGCGCTGTGCGGCCTCAAGTGGTTCGGCGTGTGGCGCACCGGCGCCCCGTACCCGCTATCGATATACGCGCAGCTCGGCCTTGTGCTGCTGGTGGGCCTCGCCTCGAAGAACGCGATCCTCATCGTGGAGTTCGCGAAGGACAAGCACGAGACCGACGGCTACTCGATCGTCGACGCCGCAGGCGCGGCCGCCGGCGAGCGACTGCGCGCGCTTCTGATGACGGCGCTCACCACGCTGCTCGGCACGCTCCCGATGATGATCGCCACGGGCGCAGGCGCCGCGAGCCGCAACCACCTCGGCACCACCGAGTTCTGGGGAATGTTCGCCTCGGTCGCGTTCGGCATCCTGCTGGTGCCGGGCCTCTACGCCCTCTTCCAGACGTGGCGCGAGCGCATCAAGCGCTTCTTCGCCTACCTCTCGGCCACCGCCCGCCGCAACCGCGACCTCAAGGCCCGCGCCAGGTGAGCAGAACTCTGAACTTTGAACTTTAAACTCTGAACTAAACTGGCAAACTCATGAAACTGACAAATCAAATCTCACTGGTTTCCGCGCTTCTCTTTGCCGCTGGCTGCGGTATGTGGGCCGTAGGGCCCGATTATGAAAAGCCTCAGGTCTCGATCGAGCACCTTTCGGTGCCGGACGCGGGATACCCCACCACCAACCAGACCGCGACCGGCGAGTTCAAGGCGGCCGCCACCAACGACGATCCGCGCGCCGTCATCACGGCCGAGACGATCTGCGCCTGGTGGGCGCAGTTCAAGGACCCGGTTCTCACCGAGCTCATCGACGCCGCCGTCTCGAACAACGTCTCGTACCTGATGGCGCAGGAGCGCCTCGTGCAGGCCCGCTGGACGCTCGTGGGCAGCGCCGCCGCGTTCATGCCGTCCGTGACGATGGACGGCACGTACACGCGCACCGGCGCGCACCGCTTCACGAGCTCTCGCTGGGCCACCGGCAGCAACTACCACGGCGACCACTTCTCGAGCGGATTCGACGCGTCGTGGGAGATCGACATCTTCGGCGGAGTGCGCCGCTCGTACGAGTCTGCCGCCGCTTCGCTTGACGCCGCCGCGGCCTCTGTGGAGAACGCATGGGTCTCGCTCGCCGCCGAGATAGGCAGCCAGTACATCACGCTGCGCACCTCGCAGGAGCGCCTGCGCGTGGCGCGCACGAACCTCAAGCTGCAGAGCGAGACGTACGACATCCTCAAGTCGCGCCTCGACTCGGGCATCGGCGACGAGCTGGCCGTGAAGCAGGCGAAGTACAACGTGGAGCAGACCCGCGCCTCGATCCCGAACATCCTCGCAATCGAGGAGAAGTGCATGAACGGAATCGCGATCCTCGTGGGCGTGATGCCGGGCTCTCTGCACGAGAAGCTGAGCAGCCTGCCCGACCGCGACTGGCTCGTGGCGCCGCAGCGCCTCGCCGAGATCCCGCTCAACGCGATTCGATCGCGGCCGGACGTGCGCGCGGCCGAGCGCTCGCTCGCGGCGCAGTCCGCCGCCGTCGGAGTGGCCACTAGCATGCTCTTCCCCAAGTTCTACATCAACGGCTCGCTCGGCCTCGACAGCGTGGAGGCCGCGAAGTTCTTCCGGCGCGACTCGTTCCTCGCCTCGATCGGCCCGAGCTTCAGCTGGCCGATCTTCCAGGGCGGCAACCTGATCGCGAACGTCAAGAAGGCGGAGTCGAAGATGAACGAGCTCGCCCTCGCGTACGAGCTCGCGCTGCAGCGCGCCGTGGAGGAGACGCGCAACGCATACAGCGCCTACACGCAGGAATACCACCGCTACCAGTCGCTCCAGGGCGCCGTGGCGGCGGCGCGCGCGGCGGTTGACATCTCGAAGGACCTTTACAAGAACGGGCTCAAGGACTTCAACAACGTGCTCGACGCGCAGCGCTCGCTGCTCGTTCTCGAAGAGGCCCTTGTGGTGAGCAGAGGCACTATTTCCACTGATCTCATCGCCCTCTACAAGGCCCTTGGAGGCGGCGTTGAGCCCCTCCCTCCGGAAAAGCCCGAAGAGGCCTCCAAATAAATTTTTCTATTTTCCCATTGCCAAATCGGGGAAATTCCTTTATCATTATAGACCGTGAAGGCCCGCACCAGGTTGGCTCGTCTCCACAAAGAAGTTCAAACGAGGTTTAAAAAAAGATGAACAAGGCATTGCATGCGCTCGTGTACCTGATCCTCGCGGTCTCGGTGGCCGCTCTGTATTTCGAGTACAATCTGTACGGAAAGAAGGAGCTGCTGAAGGACCGCAACCGTCAGTTGGAGGACTGTCTGGTCACTCTCTCGAAGACAATCGAGAAGGCTGATCCGGCCAAGCCCGCCACCGTGCCCGAGGCCCGTAAGGATGTCTCGCAGATCGAGGCGAAGGCCGTGGAGTCGCCCGAGACCGAGAATCTGCTCGAGGACTACCCCGCGCAGTTCGAGGAGCAGAACCTCGACAAGCTGAACTGGGGCGACAAGGAGCGCATCCAGTCGCGCCAGCTCTACAAGCTCGACGGCGAGGGCAACAAGATCCCCGATGCGGCCAATCCCGGCGACTTCGTGAAGAAGGGCCCCGGCACCGCGCAGGAGCTGCTCGACAAGATCGTCGACCGCGCGAAGGCCCAGCAGACCGCGTTGAACAACACCCGCGCCGAACTCGCCAACGTGCGCAGCAAGCTGGAGAAGCTCGTGAGCGACTTCAACAAGCTGCCGCCCGAGATGCGCCAGGACAAGATCACCATCGAGGAGAAGAAGAAGCAGATCGAGGAGCTCGAGGCGAAGAAGACCGAACTTGAGGAGAACATCAGCAAGCTCAAGACGCAGATCGAGGACCTCAACACCGAGATCAAGTCCGTCAAGGAGGAGCTGCAGGCCTCCAAGGACGAGACCGAGCAGGTTAGGGAGGAGCTCGCCAAGGAGAAGAAGAAGACCGACCACCTCAACAAGATCATCCAGGAGATGAACGCCCGTCTCCAGGGCGGCCAGGGCCAGACCTCCGCCGGCACGAACGTGACCGCCGGCAACAAGGGCAAGATCGTCGACATCAACACGTCGTACATGTTCGCCGTCATCGAGTTCACCGACGAGGCCATGAAGGAGCTCATCGGCCCCGAGCGCAACGGTGTGCTTCCGCAGATCGAGATGGGCATCCGCCGCAAGGGCTTCAACGGCCCCGCCGGAGAGTTCGTCGGCCGTGTGCGTCTGCGCCAGTGCGTGGCGGGCAAGAACTTCGTGATCGCCGACGTGCTGGGCGACTGGCAGCAGGCGGTGGCCCAGAAGGGCGACGATGTGTTCAGCGAATAATTCCCGCTCGGCATGGCGTTGGGCGTGCGCGCTTGCGTGCGCCCTTGCACTCGGGCTCTTCGCCGGGTGCATCGCCGACACGGCGGAGGATTCCGATCTGCCATGGTCGACGAACAAGAACTGGGAGGGGATGGGACCAGTCCCCTCGACGCTCATAGACCGCTATGATTGAGAACGACGAGTTTGTGCAGAACGAAGGCGGCGTCCGCTTGGACGCCGCTTTGTTTTCCCGCTATCCCACCTCCACGCGCGCCTTCTGCCGCGAGGCGTGCGCGGCTGGCGACGTTCTGGTGAACGGCTGCCCCGCGATCAAGGGCATGAAGCTTCGCGGCGGCGAGACCGTGCTTGTGAAGGCGCTCGCCGAGGAATGCGACAACCGCGTGGCGCCCGACAGGTCGGTGCCGCTCGAAACGGTGTTCGAGGACGACGCGCTTCTCGCATTCAACAAGCCATCCGGCCTTCCCGTGCAGCCTCTCTCCCGCACCGAGCTCGGCACTCTCATGAACGGCGTAGTGGCGCGTCACCCCGAGTGCGCCCCGCTAGGCGACAGGCCCCTCATGGCCGGCGCGGTGCACCGCATTGACGCCGACACGTCCGGACTCGTCCTCGTTGCGCGCACCGCCGAGGCTTTCGAGCGTCTGCGCGCGCAGTTCGCCGCCCAGACGGTGAAGAAGACGTATCTCGCCCTCGTGGAGGGATCGGTGGCTGTTGGCGGCACGCTCGAGAACAACCTCGTGCACGATCCCACTCTTCCATTCTGCAGGATGATCGACATTTCGCGTGCCCGCGCCAAGGTGCGCGCCGCGCCGATGCGCGCCGTCACCAACTTCGTGCCCGTGGGCCTCACGCGCCGCGGCAACGCCGATCTCACTCTCCTTGAGGTGACGATCTTCACAGGCGTCACCCACCAGATCCGCGCACAGCTCGCGCTCGCGGGAATGCACATAGTGAACGACAGGCTCTACGGCGCCTTCGCCGTGGAGGGGCGGCAGGGACACTGCCTGCACGCGCTCGCCGCGCGCTTCGAGCATCCCCTCACCGGCGAGCCCGTGGAGATCCGCACTCGCTACCCCGAGTGGGCGGCGTTCGCCACATGAAGGAGCTTGCATCGATGAAGTCGAAGGCACGTAAATGGAGACGCTTCAGGATGCTGATCCTCGCCGCCGCGGTCTTCACGATTGCAGGATTCTTCGTACGCTTCGCCGAAGATTCACAGGTCGGCTACACCAACGACACCTCGATGTGGATGTTCGGCTTCGCCGGCATCTTCGCCTGGCTTGCCTTGCTGCAGCTGGTCACCCCTAGCGCCCCTAGAAATTCTTCGAAGATTTCAAACTCTGAACTCTAAACTTTGAACTCTAAACTTTGAACCCTGAACTCTAAACTC
>CAMIVJ010000067.1 GCA_946401765.1 uncultured bacterium
CGCTCTACCTCGGCCAGATGTTCGCCGACAGCGCCATGATCAACGCCACCTGGGAAGACCAGTACGGCGTGGACTTCGCTTCGCGCGGCGTGTGGGATGCCCTTAAGGACGCCGATGACGACGGCTGGAGCAACTGGGCTGAGTATCAGGCCGGAACGCGTCCCGACCTCGAGGCAATACTTGGGCCTGACGGTGCCACGCTAGGCGAATATCCTGTGCCTGTAGTCGAGGCGAGCGTCGCCTACAACGGCAAGAAGAACTTCTCTTGCCCGATTGTGGTGCAGGCTTGGTCGCAGGCGAACAGGTCCGACAAGCAGATGACTGGTCTGCCGGATGCGTCTTGGACGATTCCTGGTCCCGGAGCGGCCGCCGACAAGAGCAAGGTCATAGGCCTGAACCGCAATCGAAAGGCCACGCTCAGCCTTGGGCCGGGCTCTGTCGAGGCGGGCTCCGTGTCCGTGCTCTTCAAGGATCCCAATGCGCTCATCATCTGGGAGGATGAAAATGCCGCAGGTGGCTGGCAATACGTTAAATCCCTGGAGCCGAACTGGTGGCAGAATGTGTACGATAGGCCGCTGGCCAATGACCAGATACATGGTCTCATGGTCACCTGGCAGGGCGACGTCGTAGGCGAGATCAACTACATTACCGGCGTGATGGTGATTGATTTCTCGTACCAGAAGCTGCAGGGACTAAACCTTCAGCCGCTCACAGATGAGACCGCTGGCACTACTGGCCAGGGCCAGGATGGAGATGTGCTGCGTTATGAGCTCAGTGACTTGAGCCAGGCAAACATCCAGATCGCCTGGACGACGCAGAAGGTCAATGTCGGCAATTCCGGCAAGTTCTACCTCTCGTGGTCTGACGAGAACGCCGCCGGAGGAGACGATAACAACAATGGCGGCAACACTGCCGGCGATGACAACGGAGAGGCCAAGGCCACCAAGTACGGCCATCTGCGCGAGGGCAAGAACATGTTCGTTGTCTTCGCCGACATGGACTCCAACGGCGTGTGGTCGCCTGGCGAGCCTCTCGGCGTCGCTTCCGAAGTGGATGTTGGCTGGTCTTCGGCCTCGTTCTCGGTGGAGCTGACCGACGTTGCACCTCAGATGGCGCGCATGAACCTCGCAGGCCTGACGGCTGCCGAGGACTTCGCCACGGCAGACGTGCTGACCGACCGGAGCGCTTCCGTGAACGGCTCCTACTACTCCAACCAGTCGCTACAGACCGCGTTCAAGGTGCTGCCTGACGACGGCGAGGAGGGCAACGACGTTGGCGCCGGCGTGTCTGGCACGCAGGCCGAGGGCAGGCCCGCCGCCAACGCCACGAGCCGCATCCGCGTGATCCGCACGGCCGTGAACGGCGAGCTTGGCGTGGGCAACACGCTTTACAACGGCGTGGTGCTCGACCGCGAGATATACCTTGGCGGCCATCCGATGCTCACCGAAGCCGACCTCGTGGCCGATGGCCTCCTCGACCTCGACTGGGGCACGCTCACCGCCGCCTGGCAGGCCACTCACAACGGGTCGGCGATCACCACCGCCCTCACGAACGCGACGTACCGCGTGCTGTACGGCAATGGGTCGGCCACCGGCTGGACGTTCAATTCCTTCGCGGCCGTCACTTTCGTGAACGCCTACGAGTACGGGCGTCAGCAGACGCTCGCCGAGCCTGTGGCGCCGAAGGGCAGCACCACGCAGGGCGCGACGGTCACGTTCCAGTGGCGTCACGAGGCTCTCGACTCGAACGGCTATAAGATCAAGGACTACCCGGCGTTCCGCCTGCAGGTGCTCAATTCGTCCAATGCCGTCGTGTACGACTCCGGCGACAGGCGTGCGCCCGCCCGCAATTCGCAGGGCGTGTACAGCTGGACGGCGCCTCTCTACGACGGCATGGTCACCGAGAACGGACATGTGTTCACCACGAAGGAGAACTACAAGTGGCGCGTCTCGATGCTCGACGCGAAGTTCACCACGCCGAACTGGCACGAGGCGCAGGACTTCCGCCTCGAGGCTACCGGCATGATGAACGACGGCCGCCGCTACGGCACGGTCGCCGCGAACGTGAGGTACTTCGGTCCGCTCGCCGAGTCGGTCTCCACCACTCCGTCGATCGTGAAGAACCTCATCCACGTGCAGGCGTTCACATCGCCCGACTTCGCCGGCGTTCCCGTCGCGGAGGGCTGGGTGACGAACGCCACCGACCTCGCGTCGCAGAATGTTGAGGGCGTCAACGCCGTCACGCTCGCGCTGCCCGCCGGCACGTACTACGTGTGCGCGTACATCGACGCGAACAGCAACTTCATGCGTGATCCCTGGGAGAGCTGGGGCTACGCCAACGGCATCGGCGGCAGCGACCTCGACGTGTACAAGCCCGCCGCGGTCACGGTCACGGAGCCCAGCTCCGCGGTGCCCGGCGTGACGATATTCATCGAGGACTGCGACACTGACCAGGACGGCTTCCCGGACGCATGGGAGTACTCGACGTTCGGTTCGCTCGACGCGCAGAACTCCGCCACGGGCGACACCTTCTTCACGAAGGTCAACCCGAGCCTGCTCGCCACTGTCCAGGCCTACAGCGAGCTTGGCCTCGCCCAGCTCGCAACGGGCAGCGACTACGTGGTGCCGAGGCTCATGAGCGTGCTCTCCGGTTCTGATGCCGACAGCCTCGCCATGGCCTACCTCCTCTGCGGCGGAACGAATCCGAACGACCTCGTGCCCGACACCGAGGTTAAGGTGGAGTCGTTCAGCACCGACGGCGGCATGAAGTTCAGCATCGTGAGCGAGACGAAGAGCGTGAACGGCGGCAGGTTGCTCGCCGCGGTTCCCGATCCCGAGTTCGAGATCGTGCTTCTCTCGAAGAAGTCGCTCGCCGATGAGGGTTGGACCGAGACGGTGGCCGGCAAGGTGTCGGTGCCCGCGAACGGCAAGGTGGAGGTCTCCAGCGACCTTCTCGATCTCACGGTCAAGGCCCGCAAGGCGGCTGGCGACCAGTTCTTCAAGATCAAGATCCGCTGATCACCGCTTCATCCCACCACCTAAACACGAAACAATCTAACGCCAAGCAAAAATGAAGAAGGAAATACAGAAGGTTCTCGTAGTAAACTGCGGTTCGTCGTCGCTCAAGTTCCAGCTCTTCGACATGAAGGGCGAGACGATGCTCTGCAAGGGACTGGTGGAGCGCATCGGAATTGCGGGCTCGCGGCTCGTGTACACGAAGACGGGCTGCGAGAAGATCGTGCGCGAGGTGGCGATGAAGAACCATGTGGAGGCCATCGCCCAGGTGATGGCCGTCCTCTGCGATCCGGGATGCGGCGTGGTGAAGAGCCTTGGCGAGATCGACGCGATCGGGCACCGCGTGGTGCATGGCGGCGACAAGTTCTCCGCCCCTGCGAAGATCACCGCCGCGGCGAAGGCGCTCATCCGCAAGTGCGTGCCGCTCGCGCCGCTTCACAACCCGGCGAACCTGCAGGGCATCGAGGCGTGCGAGAAGGCGGCTAAGGGCGTGCCCAACGTGGGCGTGTTCGACACTGCCTTCCACCAGACGATGCCCGGCTGTGCGTATCAGTACGCGCTGCCGCGCAAGGTGGCGCGCAAGTTCGGCATACGCAAGTACGGCTTCCACGGCACTTCGCACAAGTTCATCACGCAGGCCGCCGCCGCATGGCTCAAGAAGCCCGTGAAGAAGGTCAACCTCGTCACATGCCACCTCGGCAACGGCTCTTCGCTCGCAGCCGTGAAGAACGGCGAGTGCATCGACACCACGATGGGCCTCACGCCGCTCGACGGACTGATCATGGGCACGCGCTCCGGCACGATCGATCCCGGCGTGCTGCTCTTCCTCGGCAAGCAGGGCTACACGTTCGACCAGCTCGACCGTCTGCTCAACAAGGAGAGCGGCTTCCAGGGCCTTGCAGGCGCTGAAGGCGGCGACTCGCGCGACGTCGTGGCCAAGGCGGAGAAGGGCGACATCGACGCCGTGGAGGCTCTTGAGGCGTTCGGCCACCGCACCGCGATGTACATCGGCGGCTACAACACGCTCATCGGCGGCGCGGACGCGATCGTGATGGCGGGCGGCATCGGAGAGAACGCGGCCGAGCTGCGCGCGCAGATCGTCAAGCGCCTCGGCGCGCTCGGCGTGAAGCTCGACAAGAAGGCCAACCTCAAGGTGCGCTTCGGCGCGTCGGGCGTGATTTCCACCAAGGACTCGAAGATTCCCGTGATCGTCATCCCCACAAACGAGGAGTTGATGATCGCACGCGAGACCGTTGCCGTGCTGAAGGGCTAGTTTGCATTTAGCACAGAAACTAGAAACTTGAAACTAGAAACCTGAAACAAGAAGCTTGTAATGAAGGCGATTGAAAAGATCATAGAGAGGGCATCCGCCCTTAAAGGCACGATCGTGCTGCCCGAGGGCATGGATGCGCGCGTGATAACTGCCGCTTGCAGCTGCGTGGACCGCGGTATCTGCACGCCCATCGTGCTTGGCACACCTCAGGAGATTTCCGAGGCCGAGGCCAAGGCCGGCCTCTCGCTCGTCGAACGCAACATCCGCACGATCGACTACACGCAGGGCGACCCCGAGCTCGAAGCCGCATATCTCGAGGCGTGGAACGCCAAGGAGGCGCGCAAGCCCGCCGAGAAGCAGAAGATCATCGATCTCGAGACGGCCCAGAAGACGCTGCGCACGAAGCGCATCTACTTCGGCGGCATGATGGTTCGCCTAGGGCGCGTGAACGGCCTTGTTGCCGGTTCCATCGCATCCACTGGCGACATGCTGCGCGCGGCCTTCCACACGCTCGGCACGCAGAAGGGCGTGAAGACGGCGTCGAGCTGCTTCATCATGGACCTCAAGGAGCCCACCGCGAGCGGCGACAGCGTGCTGGCGTTCGGCGACTGCGCTGTGATTCCCAACCCCACCGCCGAGCAGCTCGTCGACATCGGCCTCTCGAGCGCGCAGACGTACCGCGACCTCACCGGCAACGAGCCGCGCGTCGCGTTCCTCAGCTTCTCAACGAAGGGCTCCGCCGCGGGCGAGCTCGTCGAGAAGGTGCAGAAGGCGGTTGAGCTTGCGCGCCCTGTCTTCGCCGAGAAGGGCATCAAGATGGACGGCGAGCTGCAGTTCGACGCGGCGATCGTTCCCTCCGTCGGCCAGCTCAAGAACCCCAGGGGCGAGATCCAGGGCAACGCCAACGTCTTCGTTTTCCCCGACCTCCAGGCCGGCAACATCGGCTACAAGATCGCGCAGCGCCTCGGCGGCGCCACCGCGATCGGGCCGAACCTGCAGGGCCTTGCGAAGGCGATGAACGACCTCAGCCGCGGATGCAGCGCGGAGGACATCGTGGGCACCATCTGCGTGACGCTTTTGCAGTCCACGACAAAGTGAAGGGAAACTAGCGGGCATATCAAGGTTGGCTGGCGATGACGGATCAAGAGAAGATAGCGCGTGCGCGGCATGTGTTCGACGCGGAGATCGCGGGGCTTGAGAGGACCCGCGATTCTCTGGGGGCGTCGTTCGTCGCCACGGTCGATCTTCTCAACGAGACGCTCGACGCGGGCGGGCTTGTGGTTATGACCGGCGTGGGGAAGAGCCTGCAGGTGGCCGAGAAGACGAGCGCGATATTCGCCTCTACAGGCACACGCTCGATCGTGCTCAATCCCGTGCAGGCGATGCACGGCGACCTCGGAATGGTGAGCGCGCGCGACGTGCTGCTGGCGCTCTCCTTCTCCGGCGAGAGCGACGAGCTGCTGCGCCTCGTGCCGGCGGTGCGCCGCCACGGTCTGAAGATCGTCGCGCTCACGGGCAGGAGCGATTCGTCGCTCGCGCGCCTGAGCGACATCGTGCTCGAGATTCCGTGCGGACCCGAGGCTTGTCCCTTCGGCATGGCGCCCACGACTTCCGCCACCGCCACGATGGCGATGGGCGACGCGCTTGCGATGACGATGCTCGAGGTGCGCCGCTTCGGCAAGGAGAGCTACGCGCTCAACCATCCCGCCGGCGCGATAGGCCGCGCGCTCGTGCTGCGCGTCTCCGACGTGATGCGCACTGGCGACAGAGTGGCCGTGGTCCCGCCGGAGACCTCGGTTCTTGACACGCTTCTCGCGATGACGAAGGCGCAGGGCGGCAGCGCCGTCATTACCGACGCCGACGGAAAGCTTGCGGGCATATTCACGGACGGCGACTTCCGCCGCGCATTTGCCGGCGGTGGCCTAAGCCTGTCCGATCCCGTCTCCGCTCACATGACGCGAAGCCCGCTCTTCGTCGAGGCCAACGCCTACGCCGCAGAGCTGCTGCGCATCTTCGAAAAGCGCCGCATCGACGACCTTCCGGTGTGTGACGCCGACGGAAAAGTTCTTGGGCTTGTCGACATTCAGGATTTGCCCAAACTAAAGGTTTTATGATACAATGTATTCAGTCAACCAAAAGAGGAGATTACCATGAAGTTTAAAACTATTGCATTCCTCACGCTCGCAGCCGCGTGCGCGCTTTCAGTTTCGGCCCAGTCCATGCGCCGCCGCGGCGCCGTTGGCGCAGATGGCGGCAAGCCAGCGGCCACTGGCCGCGACGCCTACGTGACGATCGACGTTCCCGCCCGCCCGGGCGGCACCTGCCTCGCGAGCGCGCCCAACCTCCAGGCGAACGGCAAGCTCCTTCCTCCGCTCGGCGGCCGCCCGCGCCAGTGGATCGTGCTTGAGACCAAGTACACCACGATGGCCAAGTGGCAGGACGAGCTCACCTTCACCTGGCATGTGCTTCTCGACTCCTCGAAGGCGAAGGAGAAGGATCCCCGCAACCTTCCCGCCCCTTACTCCTACTACACCACGCAGGTGCGCTACGTTGACATCAAGAAGGGCAGTCACATGGCCAGCGTCTGCCTGCCGCCCAGCGTGCTCGAGCGCTTCGGCGAGCCCTGCACCGTCTCGCTCATCATCACCAACAAGGACGGCGACCAGCTCGCCGCGCAGACCGAGAACCAGGACAAGAACGCCGCCTCCGCCATGCAGGGCGCCAACGGCAAGTGGTGGGAGAACGACAAGTTCATGAACTGGCAGAGGGCCGTCAACGGCGAGCAGAAGAACCAGGTCGAGCGCCGCCAGGGCCTCGTCGACCGTTCGAAGACGCCGTTCTGGCTCGTCAACAACGCCGACTACGAACTGGTGCAGTAGCCTGCGCCGCCGTCCTGGAGCTTTCAAGTACGCATACCAAAGACTAAACCATGTCTCGCATCCTAACATTAAACATCGGCGCCTCGAAGGCGGTCCTCGCCGAGTATTCGCTCGGCGGGAAAGGCCGCCTCACGCTGACGGGCTACGGCAGCGGCGAACTGCCGGCGGTTGACGTCAACGACATAGGCTCTCTTGGCGCCACTCTGCCGCAGGTGCTTCGCCAGATCATGCGCGAGAAGGACATACGCCCGGCGCCCCTCGTGGTGTCTCTCGGCGGCCAGATGGTCTTCCCGCGCTTCGCGAAGTGTCCACCCGTGGATGCCGACAAGCTCGAGCAGCAGGTTCGCTACGAGATCGAGGAGAATGTGCCGTTCCCGATCGACGAGATCGTGAGCGACTACCAGTTCCTCGGCACGATGGCCGACGGCGACAAGGCCGTGATGATCGTGGCCGCGAAGGTGGAGGCCGTTCGCGCCGTCACTGACGCCGTGCGCGCGGCCGGCCTGAAGCCCGCCGTGGTTGACGTCTCGCCGGTCGCGATCTGCAACGCGCTCAAGGTGGCGTACCCGCAGCTCGAAGGCTGCTCGGTGGTGCTTGACGTCGGCTCCAAGACGACGAACCTCATAATCCTCGAGAACGAGAAGGTGTACAACCGCTCGATCCCGATCGCCGGAAACACAATCACCAAGGAGATCGCGCAGCAGTTCGGCTGCTCCTTCGAGGAGGCCGAGCAGGTGAAGCTCGAGCGCGGATACGTGGCGCTCGGCGGCGTGACTGAGGACGAAGACGAGATCACCGACCGCATCTCGAAGATCATCCGCACCGTGCTCACCCGTCTGCACGCCGAGATATCCCGCTCGATAAACTTCTACCGCTCCCAGCAGGGCGGCAGCGCTCCCACGCGCCTTTTCCTCACGGGCGGCACCGCGCGCATGCCGCAGCTCGACCAGTTCTTCATGGACGCGCTGCAGGTTGACGTGCAGTATCTCAATCCGTTTGGCTCCGTTGCGTTCGGCCCCAAGATCGACCAGGGCAAGCTAGAAGGCGATGCGTTCGCCCTGACGGAGAGCGTGGGCCTTGCGCTGCGTGGCGGCGAGAGCGCATGGATTTCGATCAACCTTCTTCCGCCGGAGCTCGTGAACGAGGCGCGCGCGATGAAGCGCATCCCGTTCCTCGTGGCGGGCGGCCTCGCGTTCCTCGCCGCTCTCGGAGTTGGCGTGGTGCTGGAACGCGGCGGAGTGGACAAGGCAAACGCCAAGCTCGAGCGCGTCGAGAGCCGCAACCAGTCGCTGCGTTCCTTCGAGGGCAAGCTCAAGGCCGAGCAGAAGACCATGCAGGAGGCGCGCGCAAAGTGCGATGAATTCCAGCAGCTGATGTCGAGCCGCTCGGCGGCGCTGCGCCGCCTGCAGGACGTGCGCCGCAGCCTGCTTGACGGAATGTGGATCACCGAGTGGAAGTCGCTGCCGCCTTCCAAGGACAAGCCGGACTCGCGCGAGGGCGTGCAGCTCACCGTGCGCGGCTGGCGCGACGTGATGGAGAAGGCCGAGGCCAAGTGGGCCGCGGAAAACGGCGGAAAGAGCTCCACCGTGGCGGAGATCGTGATGGCCAAGATCAAGCGCAGCGCGGAGTTCGTGCCGGAGTCGGTTAAGATTTCGTCGCAGAGAAGCGTTGAGGGATGCCTCACCGAGTTCTCGCTGCTGATGCAGCTGGCGCCCCTTCCCAGCATCGCGCCTGAGGCGGAAAAGGGCAGTAAAGGAAAGGGGACGAAGAAATGAGTCTCTCCAAGCAGCAGATGATTGGCGCGGTGGGCGCGGGCATCTTCGTGGTCTGCGCGGGCGGTCTAGGATGGATGCTCTATTCGGCGTGGTCCGACAAGGGCGAAGTCGAGACGAAGGTGACTGAGGAGACCGATGCGTTCAGGCGCTTCAACGAGGCCGCGGTGTATCCCTCTAAGGCGTCGATCGACAGCGTGAAGTCCAACGCCACGAGCTACGTCGAGTGGTATGATTCCGCCGAGACGCTTGCGGCTCGCGGCGACAGGGCCATGCAGATAGAGTCGGCCTCGAAGTTCAAGCAGCTGCTTGAACGCGAGGTGCGCCGCATACGCGAGCTCCCTGGCGGCGCGGGCGGAAAGATATCCGCGCCGACGTTCCTCTTCGGCTTCGAGCAGTATCTCGGCGAAGGCGGAGTGCTGCCGAAGGACGCCGAGGTGCCGCGCCTTGCGGTGCAGCTGGGGTCGATATGCCGCCTTGCCGACGCGTTCGCCGAGGCGGGCGTTTACGAGGTGAAGTCCGTCACGCGCCTCTCGGCCAAGGTCGAGAAGCAGGACGAGGCCGAAGCCGATTCTTCTTCGTCGTCCGCAAAGGGCAAGAAGCCCTCCTCGAAGAAGGAGGCCGCCGACGCGCCGAAGATGACGAAGGAGTCGTATGCGTTCGAGATCCTGGCGCGTCCCGCCGCCATCGTCGCCGTGCTGAACAAGCTCACGGCTTGCGAGCGGTTCGTGGTGGTGCGCAATCTCTCGTTCAGGCAGTCCGTCGATTCGATTGTGGAGCACATCGCTGCCGCGAAGAAGGCCGAGGAGAACAAGAACGCGCCCGCCACCAGTTCGCGTCGCCGCCGTGGCGCCGCCGCTGCCGCGGAGGTGAATCCAGTCGCGCTCGAGCTTGCGAACAGAATCGTGGCAGATCCTGAGGGCGACGAGCCGCTCTCGGTAATGTTCACGCTTGACGTGTACGACTTCGGTCGTCCCGCCCCGGCACCCGCCGCCGCGGAGGAGGCCGCTCCCGCCGCCGAGCAGAAGCCGGCCGACGCCAAGCCTGCCGCCGAGCAGAAGCCGGCAGCTGGTGGCGACGCGCAGCCCGCGAGTCCGTCCGTCAAGGAGGAGAAGCCCGCCGAGAAGAAGGCGGAGAAGGGGGATTTCGAATGAGCGCCTCCAAGCAGAATTTCTTTGCGGCGCATTGGGACTGGCTTGCCGCCGCAGCGGGCTTCGCCGCGCTGGCGGCCGCCGCGGCGCTGTACGCGATGTCCCTCGGCGATTCGCCCGAGGCGAGCGCCGACGAATACGAGACGCAGCTCAAGGCGATGAAGCCCTCCCACGAGGGCGTGCCGCCTGCCAACCTCGACTTGCTTCAGAAGATGCTGCGCCAGATGAAGACGCCACCCCGCCTCGAGGCCATCGACGCCAAGAAGGCGAACTTCCTCGCGAGCGAGGGACGCGTCTTCTGCCAGCAGGGCGACAGCGACCCCAAGGCCAAGAAGGG
>CAMIVJ010000068.1 GCA_946401765.1 uncultured bacterium
TTGTGGAACACGTTGCCGTACACCTCGTCGCCGCAGTCGCAGTCGTCGAAGTAGAAGCCCATCGTATTCGCCATCTCCCCTTCCGCGCCGAGGTCGTGCGTGTAGTTGAAGCGCAGCACGTTACCCTGCGTGGTCCAGTCGCGTCCCGTGTAGTACGCGCCAGCGTCGCCCGTCTCCAGCAGCACGCGGTACACGTTGTTGTACTCGAACAGGTGCTCGTTGCCGCCGTAGAGGACGGCCGAGTGCGGTGCGTCGTGCATCACGTTCGCGCGCAGCGTGATGCCGCAGCCGTTGACGCCGAAGCCAGGCGCGTACGTGCGCTGGAACACGCCGAAGTCATGCACGTGGTTGCCCTCAAAGATGGAATCCGCGCGGCGGAGCGTCTTGCGGTCACCGCCGTCCGCCGACACACCCGCGCGTCCGACCTGCGCCACCTCGCATCCGCGCATAATGTTACGGTCCCCGTGCAGCGACACGCCCGTTCCACCGCAGCACGACACGCGGCAGCCTACGACCTGTACGTCCGTGCCGGCAAGCGAGAGCCCAGTTCCGTATGTATATTCGAAGGCGATTCCCTCGAAGCGGACATGCGCGATCTTGTTCGCCGAGACAAGCGGCTCGCCGAAGGTCGCCATGAACACCTCGTCCGTCTCCTTCAGCCTGCCCTCCAAAGGACAGATGTAGAGCGTCTTGCGCTCGCGGTCGAGGTACCATTCGCCCGGCGCGTCCAGCTCTTCCAGCAAGTTGAACACGTAGAACCTGCGATCCTTGCGTCCCCAGGTGCCGCTCATCACACCGTATGGCACGGAAGCAGCGAGGCGGACGACGTCGTTCATGCCGTTTTCAGGACCGTAGCTCGCCGCCTTGACGGAACGGTTGTCCCAGTCATGCGTCCAGTACCCGTTCATCCACACACCCTCGGCGAAGTTCCATCTCTTTGCGCGCGGATTGGAATATACGAAGGCGCCGGGCTTGGTCACGTCGCTGCCGCCGGCGTTGCGCTTGACTATGGCGCCGTGGTCCACGCACTTCGAGAACGAGGTGAAGTCCGCATTCGGCCAGCGCGCAAGCGTGCCGAAGCTGTGGTTGATGAAGAGCATAGGCGCGGTTGGCGTGCCTCCAAACGAATGAGCCATCGGCGGAATTTTGCCGGGGATGAGCAACGAGACGTCGGCCTGGAGCACCTTGCCTCGCGCCTCTTCGGGGAGACGCGCGAGGATGGACGCGTCCGTCACGGGCCTGAACGCGCCCGCCGGCACGCGCACCCCTCCAACCACGCGCGCAGTCCCAACCTTCGCCGCCTTCCAGACGACTGGCGCGGACCCTGACGAACCGCCGTCGCGCTCTTCAAGCGCAAGGCTGCTCTTCTGCACATAGTCGCCCGGCGCGAGAACGATCTTCACCGCCTCGTCGTTGGCGAACTTCCCCGCCTGGCGCGCCGCGCGCACACCGTCGCGCGCCTCCGCAAGCGTGGCGAACGGCTTCGCTGCAGAGCCATCGCCGCCCGGCGCGGCCGAAGCATCCACATGGAAAGTCGCAGCGCCCGCGGAAAGCACCGCAAGCGCGCAGGTTGAGACCGTCATGACCATTGTTTTTTTCATAAGAAGCGGAATCCTAGCAGGAACAACGTAAATCATCATCGTCTAATCAGCGCCTGGCTTTCGTAGCTGTTTCAGCCTTGCCCCAACGGCGGCGGTACATGCCCTTGGCGACGTCGCGGGCCGCCTCCACCAGTTCGGGGTACGGAGCGTCCGTTATGGTGACGAATCCAATCTGGTAGTTCTCGCCGTCGCTTCTGCCCGTGAGGGGCTGGTCCTGCCACTGGAACCAGTGCGTGCCGACGAAGCGCGGGTGGTCCAGGCAGGCGTTCACATAGTCGCGGTAGCACTTGGCGCGCTCCTGCTGGCTGCGTGTGGCGACGAGACCGGTGTGGAACATGCCGCGGTCGAGCGCACCGAAGTGGAACTCGCCGTTGATCATGGGCTTGTCAACGGCTCCGGCGGGAAGGTCGCGGTTCGGCCTGCGGCTGTAGATGTTCACGCTCACCACGTCACAGTGACGAGCGGCGGCGCGGTATATGACCTCCGTTCCCCATGCGATGCGGCAGCCGAGGTAGAGATGGTTGGGAAGCTCGTCCTTCAAGACGGCGCGTATGGTGGAGAAGTACTTCTCCGCCACTTCGGCCATGCGAGGCTCCTTGTTCCACGAGAGCTCGTTGTCCACGAAAACGCCCACGCACCATGGATCGTTCTTCATGCTCTTTGCCGCGTCGCGCGCGCGTGAGCGGAAGGTCTTTTCGAATTCCGGATTGAACGGATCGGGCAGCGCGCCCCACCAGCCGCTGGAGTTCGCAAGGCGCGGAGTGCCGCCCGTACCAAGGCAGAGCGTGTAGGGAGTGCGGTCCATGAGGTATATGGAAGAGTCGCTCCAGTTGGCGATCGTGTTGAGCCCCCAGGCGCGGATGCGCTCATGGGCGCGCTCGCGCACAAGCTCGCGCCACTTCTCGCCGTACTTGCGCCGAGCGTTGGCCTGGGCGAAGCTGAAACAGGCGTATGGAAGATGCGCGGGATCCTTGTAGAAGCCATGCGCGCCGGGCCACTTGTTAGTCCAGAGGAAGCGGCCAAACACGGGATCGTCCTTATCCGGCACCCACTCGAAGTACTTCTCGCGGAACCCGATTCCCGTCTCTCCGCCAATGCGCACGCAGTCCACGCCGTGCGAGAAGAAGAGCCTGCCGTCTGGGTCCACGAGCCACCACTTGCCGTTCACCTTCTCGGTGCGGAAGAACCCCGTGGCCTTCAGCTGCGGACCCTCCGCCCAGCCGCCCCACTTGTCGGCGCCGGGAATCGGGCTCTCCCTGTGCGCGGCGAGCCAGGCCTCCTCCGCGCGCCTCGACTTCTCAAGGTCCTTCTCGTCATGCATCTTCCCCGGCCAGTCGTCGTGCTTGAACTGCCCGAAGCGGTCCACGAACGGCAGGAACGTCGCCGCGTCGAGCGTCTTCACCGCATTCTTCCCTCCAGCGGAGACCGTCACGCGCCGCACGCTGAAGCCGCGCGGCGAGCCATCCTGCACGAAGAAGATGTGGAACGAGCTGGCACGCGCGAGATCGAACCCGCCACCGCCCTTCGCGGACTTGCCGCCGCGCGCAACGGGCTTACCGTTCATGCCCTCCAATGCGAGCGGAGCATCCAGCTGCCACGGCATCGCGCGCATCTGCGCCACGATCTCGCCCGTCGCGTGCGGCGCAAGGGCCACGCTGCCTCCTGGACCCGATCCCTGGCTGTTCTCGCCCTTCACGCTTAGGTGCACCGTGCACGCGCGGTCGGTGGTGTTGCTCACCGATATCGTGATGCTGTCGTACGGCGTGAGGTCGCAGACGCCAGCCTTGAAGTCGAGCCTCGTGCCAGGCCAAGAATCCTTCACGCCCGTCTTGACGTCCATCGAGCCGTCCGGCAGAAGCGCGATGCTTGAATCCCTCTGCGCCTTGAGCTCTGCATCCGCCGAAGGCCAAAGCACCCTCTCGCCCGCCGCCGCGGCGAATGCCGCCGCACACGCAAACGCGAACATTTCAAATCGCTTCATCGTCATTGCTCTTCATCCTGGATTTAATCCGTCGCTGCCATTTTGATAACGAACGCGCGCGACGGCACGAGATTCTCGTAGCGCGCCGCAAGCGAATGCATCCGCCCGTTCGCACTTGCGCCATGAACGCTCGCACCACCCGCAACCTCCAGCCATGCGGACTCTGCGCCGTCCATCCTGTACTGCACCCTCGTAGCGTCGCCGTCGCGTACGAACTCGATTTCCACCTCAACCGGCACGTCAACCTTCGCCTGCGAACCAGGCAGCCTCCGCCAGTCATTTGCGCCGCCGCTCCCCTTCGCGAGCACCCAGTAGTTTGTGGCCGAGCCTTCCCACACCGCAGTCACCGCCGCCGCCGCCCCGGCAGGCACGGGCGGCGGCTCGGAGAGCGGCAGAAACTCCATCGTCATCGCCACCACCACGTTCGTCTCGGCAACGCCCACCGCCCGATCCGCTTCAAAGTGCAGCATCGCGCCCTCTTCGTGCCCCGCAAGCGCTCCGCCGGAAAACGTCCCATCCTGCGGATTGCGCCACGCGCCGCCGAACATGCCCGCCGCGCGCGGCCATCCTTCGTCCACCCCGCCGTCGAACCAGCCCTTCACGGCGCCTGTGCGGCGCGGCCGCCAGTTGTCGGGCGGCGCCTTTGGAAGCCCCATCGCCGCGAGAATCGTGTCGCGGTAGATGCGCGCCGAGAAGTCGTTGCAGTGGTTGATGTTGTTGCCCGTCATGTCGCGGAAACGCTTGCGCGCAAGCACCGCGGCGTGCATGGTGTTCACGTTCGCGCAGCCGATGCGCGCGAATCCCGCCGCGCGGAATTTATCGGCGAGCGCGTACAAGGCCTGCTCGTACTGCGGGAAGAGCGTGCCGCGCGAAGCGAGGCTCGTCGTCTCGAGGTTTGGCACCATCGGAGGCACCAGCATAACTGTTGCGTTCGGCAGGGCCGTATGGACGGCGTTCACCATCGCCTCGTGCTTGGCGGAATAGTCGGCGGCGGAGAGCGAGTCGTTCATTCCGAACGCGATAAGCACGAAGTCGGGCGCGTAGTCGATCACCCTAGACTGGATGTTGTCGAGCCCCCACTGCGTGTTCTTCCCGCCCACGGCCGTGTTCACGTATTCAAGGCCGGTATTTCCGGTAGCCTCCACGATGCCGTCATGCACCTGCTTCGGCCAGCCGGGGATGTAGGGCTCGAAGCCGATCATGCCGGACGAATTGGCCGCAGTCGTTATCGAATCGCCGTAGAACAAAGTCTTCCCGCCCTGGCGAGCGGCGAACTCTTCAAGCATCGGCGCGAACGCAGCCGAGTCGTCACGCGGCACGGGACCTTCCCACGTGTCCGAATGCCGGTACGTAACGCACACCTGGTGGAGCGATATCACGCTCCCCTCTGAGAAGAACACATATGCCTTGCCAGGCACGTTGCAGGCGAACCTTCCGCTCTCTGGATACCACTCCGCCTCGGTGTAGTACGGCATGCGCGTGTTCGCGGTTGGGCGAATCGTGTGAGTGGCCGCGTCAAACGTCCAATCCACCCCCTGCTCGTACTCGGTCTTCAAGTCGAAGCTCTTGACGGAGAGTATCTCATCGGCCTTGTACATGAGCGGCGCCGCGTCGTCCGTGCCCATGAAGAGAACGGTCTCGTTCGTCATCACGTTCCCCGTGAAGAGCGGCGGCACGCGGGGATCTACAGCCGATGCGGCGATGGCGGCAGCTGACGCACACAATGCAAGAATCGGCTTCATCAATCAGCTCCCTTCCATCAGCGCACGATTATAATCACGCCGCTACAGGCATACAACCCGTCGTCGCGCACCATGAGAGCGCGGCCCATCGACTTCGACTGCTCGTCGAGCGTGAAGCGCACTGCCTCAGGCGCGTTGCCGGCGCCCCAGTCCACAACCTTGCCGGACCAGTGAGCACGCGAACGGACATCAAGTGTCACCGTTGCGCCGGACGCGAACGTGACGCGGTTCAGCCCCGCCGTGAAGGCCGAGGTTGTGCTCCATGCTCCGGTGCGTCCGTTCAGGTCGAGCGTGGAGCCGTCCATCATCGTGCATCCGTAGAAGTAGTCGGTAGCCGGCGTGAAACGTCCGTAGACGCTCATTCCGCCCGTGCCGTTGTTTGTGTCGAAGGTGCAGGCGGCGTAGTAGTCGTCAACGTCCACATGCCCCCCGAGGTTCAGCGCGCTCTCCACGCGAAGCGTCGCGCCGCGCGCATTTACCGCGGCGTTTGCGCGCCAGCATCCACTGCCCTTCAGCCACATGACGCCGTTCGTGATCGAACCTGCGTTGTTGAAATGGAGCGTCTTGCCCATGGTCTCGACGGAGAGCGTCTTGCCGCCAAGGTCAAGTAGGAGAGGCACCACGTCATAGAACGTAGTGTTGTACGCCGTCTCGATCACTGAATCAGCCGTGAGCTTCACAGTGCCGAAGCTTCCGCTGCTCGTGGCCATGTCGTAGCCGGTGTTTCGCAGCGTGCCGCCGGCCATGGTAGTGGTGTAGGTGCGGTAGTCGCAGTTGCCCTTGAAGTCGAACACGCCGCCCGGCTCAAGCACGATGTCGCTTCCGGACTTGCCGAAGTAGCCCTTCGTTGCGATGTAGATGTAGATCGCTCCCCCGCCGCCGCAGTTCACCGTATTCACGATGCCGCCCGCGATGCGCGTGCCGCCCGTGTACGTCTGCCCCATGCGGTTCACCGTCAGCGTGCCAGCGCCTTCCTTGACGAGGGCCAAAGTGCCGGAAAGCGCCACCGACTCGGCCAGCGCCTTCTGCCCCTCCGCGACGTCGACATGCAGGCTGCCTGGATTCCCGGCCTCAGTCACAACGGGGCCCGCAACAAGTTCCGTGCCAGTGTTGCTCGTGAACAAGTCGCCGCTCACCCTGTCGAGAAGGCCCACCTTGCCCGTCTTCGCATGGCGCACCGGCACAAGGTCGCGCTTCAGACCGCCGCCCTTCGTGATCTTGAAGGAATGCAGCCTGTAGCGTCCGCCTCTTTCATGGTTGGCGTCGTCGGCATGGTCGAAGAGCGCAAGCTCCGTGTTGTCGCTGTTCGTGAGATCCACCGCCTTGCTGCCGAGCGAGGCGCCGGTTGCCGCATTCACCGCGGCCACCGTGCCATTGGGCGATGTGCCGGGCGTCACCGTGATCCTGTACCGCATTCCGGCGGCCTGGGCGCAGAATATCGTTCCGGCGCCAAAGAAGTAGATTTGATTGTTCGCGAGGATCATGAGATAGCGCTTTGTAGTCCATGACTTGCAGCCGAAGATAGTGCGGTCCTGCTCTCCCGCGGCGGGAAGAGTGAAGTCGATCTCAACCGCGGTGTCGGTGGAAGGCACGATGCCGGTCTTGACCATCTGCGTTCCCGTTGCCTCGACGTATTCGAGGCGGTCGTATTCGTCAGTTGAATCGGTGGCGGTGCCGATGCCGTAGAGTCGTGAAAGCGAGAGGTCGCGTCCGGCGAGATCGACCGTGCCGTCGATCGCGAGCGTGCCGAAGCGGCGCCAGTCGGCATTGGACGCCAACGTGCAGCTGCCGTCAAGGGCAAAGCGCACATTGGCGTCCACCGTTCCCGTGAAGCCCGCGAGCGCGGCCTCGCTTGCCGCCTCCACGCGCAGCGAGCCGATGCCGATCGAACCAGTGGCGGTGCCCGCGGCAAACGGCGATTCGTCGCTGACGTGCATCGTGCCGTCGAGCCTGTTCACGAGGCCGATCTCGCCAGTCGCGGGATTGCGCGCCGGCACGAAGTCGAAGCGCATTGCCTTATCCTGCCACACCTTGAATGAATGCATCTTGAACTTGCCGCGCTGTGTGCTGCCGGTGATGCCGCAGATGGCGAGCGCTGCGTTGTCGTCGTTGTTCATCTGCACGTCCTTGCTGCCGACCAGCGTGTCGGTGGCGTCGTTCATGAGAACCGACTTCCCGCCGGCGACCACGAACCGGTATCGGGTGTTCGTGGCAAATGTGCCAACGACGATGGTCTTGCCGAAGAAATACCAGTTGTTGTTCTGGCACATGCACAGAAAGCGGTAGTTGTTCCAGCTCTTGGTGCCGAAGAGAGTGAGCGCAGAGTTGTCGGTGGGAGTGGCGACCACTTCGACGGCAGTGTTGGCGTTGGGAACGAGATCGGTGACGATCCGCTGCGCACCGTTGGCCTCGATGAAGTCTAGAAGCTCGTAGCTCTTTGAGTCGGTCACGCGTCCCGCGCCTGCGATCGCGGCCACGCGCAGGGTGTGTCCGTTCAGATCGAGCGTGGCGCCCTCTCCGATCGTCACGACGCCCTGATCGCGCCAGTCGGCATCAGCATCGAGCGTCATGTTCTCAGCTAGCGTCACATCGGCCGCAAGCGGAAAAACGACACTTGCTGCTACAGCAACCGTCGAAACAAACGTCTGCATCGTCATCTTACAGTTCATATTGACTTAACCTTTCTTCAAACCCGCATACGCCCAATCTAGGCTTGATATGCGGTAACATTGTATCACCCTTGCCCCGTGAAAATCAATCGCAATTTTCACTTTTGCCACAACCACAGTCCAAATGGAAATCACACTGCATCATCCGCGCCAATGGCAAGATGTGATATAATATCCGCTTGTAATGAACGAAAGAGAAGAGAAAGACCGTGCGGACTTCAGCGTGGGGAGGGTGACGCGCTTCTACGTGCCCCTGCTCATGCAGGCGTTTTCTCAGTCGATCTCATACCCCCTAGTGGGCGGCATCACCACGCACGGGCCGCTCGGCGTGAACGGCCTCACCGCCTTCGCGCAGGGGCAGACCATCATGTTCATGATCGGCTCGCTCGGCGGCGGCCTTGTGATGACCGGCATGGTGCACGCCCGCACGGGAGGCGGCTATCTCGCGTTCCGCCGGCTCAACCTCATCATGATGGGCGTGCTACTTATGCTGCAGTGCCTTCCGGCCATCCCGCCCTTAGACTCGCTCGTCTTCTCGCACGCGTTCCACCTTCCGCCAGAGCTCGCCGTCGTCGCGCGCAACACGCTTCTCTGGGGCGTCTTCATGAACGCCTCGTTCTTCCTGCGCAACGTGCCGATGGTCGTTCTCTTCAACAACCTCCAGAGCGGCAAGGCGAACGCCGCCACCGTGCTGCGCATTCTCCTCACGCTCGCGCTCGCGATCTCATTCCCGCGGCTCGGGCTTGTGGGCCCCGCATGGGGACTCGTGGCGCTCACGGCGGGATGCTTCTTCGAGTTCTTCGTCACATGGTGGTTCGCCCGCCCCTATGTGCACGCCCTCATGACGTCTCGCCAGATTCCGTGGCACAGCCGCCTGGACGATCTCATGGCCGCCAAGCGCCGCTACCTCATGGTGCTCGAGCAGCTGCGCTTCACGCTGCCGCTCTCCTTCGGCTCGTTCATCCTCGCCGCCTCCCCTCTCGCCATCGCCGTCTTCGTGGGCCGCGCCGCCGACGCGCAGACAATGCTCGCCATCCACTACGTCACGATCGGCGTCGCGAACCCCATCGGCTTCGCCGCCCTTCGCATGCAGGCCGTCTCGATCGCCTTCCCTCCAGCGTTCAAGGGCGACAGGCGCATGCTCTACTACGCCATCGGCGCAGGCGCCGTGCTTGGCGCCGCCCTTCTCGCGTTCTGCACGCCCTCTCTCGCCAACTGGTACTTCGGCGTGTACCAGACCGTGAAGCCCGAACATCTCCGCTACGCGCGCGGCGCCGTTGCGATGTACGGACTCTGGCCGATGCTCCAGGCCGTGCGCGCCCGCATCGAGGGAATTGCGGCCGTGCGCAAACTTCCCGCCGCCGTGATGGCCGGACAGATCACGTATCTCGTTGCGCTCACCACAACGCTCGCAATAACGCTCTATCTTGGAGTGACTGGCTGGAAGATGTCGGTGTGCGCAATAAACACGGCCACGGTCTGCACAACCGTGTCCGTCTATACGGCGCTAAAGGTTATGAGCCGCCGAAAGGAACGCTAGTTCTTCTCCTTGGCGCGCGCGGCGTCATCGACGACGGCCTTGAAGAGGCGCCCCCACTTCGCGTCGCGCGTGAACATTCGCTCGGGATGGAACTGCACGCCGTGCACGTGGCGCTTCTCGTCCGCAATCGCCTCCACCACGCCGTCTGGCGATCTGGCGCAAATCGAGAAACCGGACGCAAGTTTCTTCACCGCCTGATGGTGCGTGGAATTGACGCGCATCTCCGCCTCGCCGAAGATGCGGAAGAGAAAACCGTCCGGCTCCACCTTCAGGTCGTGCACGGGCACGTCGGGCGCGTCGCGCCTGCGGTGCATCACGCCCTTCACCGGGAATTCGCTCGGGAGGTCCTGCCACAGTGTGCCGCCGAAGTACACGTTGATCATCTGATGGCCGCGGCAGATGCCGAACACGGGCTTGCGGCGCTTCGCCGCGGCGTCGAGCAGCGCCCACTCGAAGGCGTCGCGCCGCTTGTTGACGGGGCCTAGTTTCGGACTTGGCTGCGTCTTGTAGCGCGCGGGCTCGACGTCCTCTCCGCCGCAGAGCATCAGAAGGTCAATTCCCTCGACCATCTTGTTGATGACGGCAAGATCGTTCGTCCACGAAAGCAGGCGAGGCTCTGCGCCCTGCGCCTTGAACGCGTTCACGCAAGCAGGAGGCACCGAACTCCCCTCGGCAGGACACACGTCCACAAGCCCCACCACAAGCTGCGCCGCATGGGCGGCAACGGCCGCCATGG
>CAMIVJ010000069.1 GCA_946401765.1 uncultured bacterium
CCCAGACGTCGTTGATCATGTCGCCGTCGGCGAACATCTGGCCGAGGTAGAGCGAGCCGACGCGCAGGAAGAAGTCGGGCACGCCCTGGCCGAACGTATTCGGCTTGATCGGGCTGATGGGCGGGAAGCCGTACTTCACGAAGCCCTCGGAGATGAGGTACTCGGCGTAGTTGGAGAGCTGGTCGTTGTCATGGTCGCCGTATGCGGTCTCGCTGGCGATGCCGTTCAGGCGCTCCCACCAGTCGGGCATGCCGTCCTTGTCGGTGTCGCGCTTGTCGGCGAACGTGTTCTCGGTAGCGCCGCCGGGCAACATGCCGCTCGCGAGGTCGCGCAGATACGCTTCACGCGCCGTCATCTCCGTGCCGGAGTCGTCGGGCCATTTCACGATGGAGGACCATTCGATGTCCTCGGGCGCGCCGTAGCTGCCGATCGCGATCTCCTGCCACCAGTCGGGCATGCCGTTGCCGTCAACGTCGGCGAGAGCGGAGTCTCCGTCGGCCGTGACTTCCCAGGCATCGGCGGCGCCGTCGCCGTCCCACATCTCCTCGGTGCGCTTGGCAAACGCGCCGCCCAGCGGAACGAGGTCGGAGGTGCCAACGAAGCCGCTGCGGATCTCGAACGCGTAGAGGTTGCGGTTCGTCGCGAAGTTCGCGTCAGCCTCGGCCATGTAGTTCAGGAAGAACTCATGGTAGGCCCTCTCGGAGCTGTAGTTGTACATCGGATAAGGATGCGCCGTGTTCGGGAAGAGAATCTTCTTGACCTCTCCGACAGTGGCTGCGGCGGCAAATTCGTTGATTTCACCGTACACCTCCCTCGCGGCGGCAGTGCCGCCGAAGAACTCGCTCCAGTAGCGCGAATCGGCGCAGGAGCCGTCCATGAACGGCAGGTGGCCGCACGTATTCTGGATCCAAGGCACCCAGCGATAGTTCTCATAGACGGTGCTGTGCACGGGCAGAGCGCTCCACCAGCCGCACTCGAAGGTGCCGGCGGGCAGCACGCCGTCCATGTCGCGCACGTTGTCGAAGACGTACTTCGTGAAGCCCGCGGGCTCCCAGAGGACGTCTGTGGCGTTCACGGCGCCAGGCATCGTCTGGAACGCGTAGTGCTGCAGAAGCTCGGCGGGCAGCATGCCCTTGCCGTCGTTGTCGTTGCGCGTGTAACCCTTCAGCCACGCGGCGTACACCTCGTCGCGCTGGGCGGCGACGTCGGCGAAGCTAAAGCGCTTCTTGTAGGAGGCCTTGATCTCGCTGAGCGTGCGCACGCCGTCCCACACGCGCACTTCGTCGATGTAGCCTGCGTAGAAGTTGCCGAAGCTCTCCCAGCTCGTCTCCTCGGTGAGGCCGATCGCGGTTTCGTCGTACGCCTGGGCGCCGAGTATGAACGCGCACGGGAGGTTGAAGTAGCCGTTCTCCAGCACGGGGAAGTTGTCCATGCCGATCACGGCCTCCTGATGCATCACCACAAGGCCGTTGGCGGGCTCGAGCGAAGTGGCGGTGATGCCGGAGACGCGGCCATCTTGATGCAGCTTCAGCTCCTTGCCGTCGTAGGTGAGGGCCACGTGCTGCCACTTGCCCTGCTCGGGCACCGTGCCGATGACGGTGGGCGAGCCAGGACCGATTCCGGAAGGAACGGCGTCGGACGTGTCGAAGAGACCGTACACGCGGCCGTCGGCCTTGATGCCGATGCGGAAGTTGGCGCGCACCTGTGCGTCGGCGTTCTGGTAGGTGGAGGAGGTGTACCTGCACGCACGCTCGAGAATCACCTGCTCGCGGGTGAGGTCTTCGGGGCAGATCCACGCCTCGACCGTGAACTGACGCAGCACGTCGTACTGGTCGCCGTTTGGACGATGGAAGTAGCCGGAATAGGATACCGCGGCGGATTCTGCGCCGGGGAACCACATCGCCTGGCGACGATCAGGATCCGCGAAGATGAGCGGGTCGGAGATGGCGTTGCCCGTCATCGCGCGCTCGTCGGCGTCGGCCACGCGGTCGTTGTCGGTGTCGTAGCCTTCGTTCTCCTCGAAGGAGAACATGAACGTGCCTGCGGTGGAGCCTTCCATCGTCTTGCCGGAGCCGACGGACCAGGACCAGGGATATACCGTGAAGTCGGGCAAGTCGACGTACGGGTCGAGCTGATAGTACTGAACCGTGAAGCTTGCGTTGTTGAGCGCCGTCGAGTCGGTGTACCACAACGGAGTCGGGTCGGTGTGGGTGGGCATCGGCGAGGTCATGTTCACAATCAGCGCCTCGGAGATGTTTCTAAGGCCATCGCCGTCAGCGTCAGCCTCGGGCGTGCCCATCATCCAGGGATAGGCGATTGCGTCAAACTTGGGCTCGTCGCCGTTCCAGGGCTGCTGCGGCCAGTCAGTCCAGCCGTTGTACCAGTGGTTGATCATGCCCATGTACTGCGCGGCGATTACGTCATAGTCGAGGCCGCCGTCCTGCACGGAGCCGAGCAGCGGGTTGAGGCCGTGGAAGAGCTCGTAGTAGTCGTCCATGCCGTCCATGTCGGTATCCCACATGCGGGGATCGGTGCTGACGTATCCAAGGGCCGGGAAACGCTGGCCGCTGGGGTCGAGGCCGGCGGGCGTGAGCATCACGCGGTAGCCGAGGTCATCATAGTTGACCATGCCCTCTGTGTAGTTGTTGAGGCTCAGCCAGTCCCATTCCCGCGGCGGCTTGACGAAGTAGCCGAGGTACTCGAACTGCCAGGCGCCGGTGGCGGCGAAGCCGTTGTCCTTGCACGCCTTGTAGAACGTGTCGCCGTCCATGATGTTCATCGGCAGGAAGCTCACGAACTTGCGCGACCTCTCGGGGCCGTCGGGGATCCAGCTGCCCATGAGCGGCGTCTCGGAGTCGTCGTAGCGGAGATGGCGCAGGGACTGCACGAGGTACTCCTGGAAGTTCTGGAGGCCGTCATGGTCGAAGTCGAAATCGCGTCTGGTGCCCGTGCGCGGGTCTCTAGTCGATCCGTCGAAGAACGCGCCGCCGGCGGAAAGCGTGTATCCGTCGGCTCCGTACGTGCCGTCCATGCCGCCCGTGATATAGAAGCCGACGGCCGCTGCGCCTTCGGCTCCAAGGCCGTCGCCGCGGCGGATCATCGTCACCACCCCTTCGCTGAGATTGGCGCCGACAGGCGAGGCGGAGGCGTCGAACAGGATGCCGGCGAACTGCCTCTCCCATGCGTCGGGCAGGAGGTCGCCGTCGGTATCGACCGTGCACGGGTTCAAGCCACCGCCGCGGATGCAGAGCTCCCTGTTGTTGGGATCGGCCTTCTCCTCCTCCGGCTTGCCGTCGCGGTCGCCGTAGATGAAGGTGAAGCGGTGGCCCATGAGCACGGTGGACTTGCCCCACACCCATGTGGCGTTCCAGGCGGCGCCCTCGTCGCCGTCAGCGAGACCGTCGCCGTCAGTGTCGGAGTTGTTCGGGTCGGTCGGGAAGAACTTGTTGAACCAGCCGCTGTTTATGCCGGGGTGCTGCGAGTAGATGCTTTCGCAGTTGGCGTATGCGTTGCAGGAGTCGGTGCCGGCGTATTCGGCAACGAGGTTGAGGCCGTCGTTGTCGCCGTCGCCGTTGGACGCCGCGCGCCCGTCGTTCGGGTTGTAGCCCACGTAGAGCTCCCATCCGTCCGGCACGCCGTCACCATCAGTGTCGGCGCCGTGGTTCTCGTTGGCGTAGGTCTGGCCGTTCATCGACTCGGTCACCCAGTCGGGATCCTCGTATGCGACGTTCGGGTTCGTGGTGCCGCGGCGGAACACGCGCTCGTGGTGGCGCTGCTTCCTGTCGTTCCACAGGGCGATGTCGTCAGCCTTCGAGAAGAAGAACGCCTGGCCCACGTCTGCGTCCCAGCCCTGCATGGCGGGCGTGGTCTCGTAGCGGTACTTCAGGAGCAGGTACTCGTCGCGAGCGGTGTAGCCCTTGGTGTTCACGGGCGAGCCGGCGCCATTGAGGAAGCGCGAGCCGGCGATGACGGAATTGGGCTCCCAGCGCCGTGCGAGGAATCCGTGGTCGTTGATGAACCAGCCGGTGCGAGGATCAAACCCGAACTGGTTGTAGACCTGATCGTGGATGAGCGCGATGGACTGGCCGGTCGTGACGGAGAGGATGGTTGCCTCTTCGGGGAGTTCGACCTTCTCGGTGTCGAGAGGCAGCATCCTGGGCGTGCCGCGGTTTCTGGGCACGCACACGGCTTCGGCATTGCCGTAGCGGAACACCGGGATGGCGTCGATCGAGGTCACGCCGTCGGTGAACTTCCACTGGTCATCCTCCATGGTGAGGAAGTTGCCGCCGTCGTTCGGGAAGGCGAATTCGCCAAGGCCCTCGATCTTGACGATGGCGTATTCGGGATCGGTCTCGTAGTAGGCCATGAAGTCGCCGTCGGCGTTCATGCCGCCGTTGTTGGCGTTGTCGGCCTTGACGGGATTCATGCCGCGCATGATCTCCCAGAGGTCGGAGAGGCCGTCGCCGTCGGTGTCCCAGCTGATCGGGCTGGTGCCGAGAGCGTACTCCTCAAGGTCGGTGAGGCCGTCGTTGTCGGTGTCGCGCTCGTTGGCGGAGGCGGTGGAGGCGCTGGTGGGATCAAACGCGGCGGCGATCTCCTCGGGGGTGAGCTCCTCGCCCACGGCGATGTCGTTGATCGAGAACTTGGAGCCGCGCAGACGGTTGTCGATGCCATCAACGCCGACCATGGCGCTGTACCAGAAGTAGTACTCGTAGCCGTCGGGGAATCCGTCTTCGTCCGTGTCGGCCACTGTCGGGTCGGTGCGCTTTTCGGGAATCCAGCTGTTGGCCGCGTTGAGCCCGGCGGTCCAGGCGGCGACTTCCGCGGCGTTGGTGGGATTGGGCAGGCGGCGCGTCACGTTGCCCTCCTCGTCGGTCTCCTCGACCCAGAGGCCGTTCACGCGGGCGATGGCGTTGGACTCAGCCTCGGAGAAGCACGGCACGGATATCCAGTTGCCGCGCACGTTGCGGTTGAGGCCGTCGTTGTCGGCACGCATGTTGAGGCCGTCGTGGAAGCCGCGGATTTCGAGAATCGCCTTGAACTCGCCGCCGAGGCGGGCCCAGTTCTGGACGTTCTCAACGAGGGCGCCGCCATGCGCCGTCAGCGCGGGCAGGAAGTCCTCGTCCATGTTGGCCGCGGCTAGGGCTCTTAGGTCGCCGCCCTCCTCAAGCTCGATGGGATCTTCGACGGCCTGATAGAGTCGGCCGGCAGCCCAGGTGGTGTTCGCGGCGTAGACATCGGGGATGCCGTCCTGGTTGATGTCGCCCACGTTGTCTTCCTTGTAGCGCTCGATGGAGAAGATAGCCTCCACCATGGTGCGCGGGAAGGAGGGCGCCTCGTCGTCGGCCTCCGGCATCTGCACGCGGTTCTCGCCGGTGGAGTTGTTCACCTCGGGCTGCACGGTGCCGCTGAGGTGCGAGGAGTTGCCCTCCTCGGTGTCGTAGAACAGCCAGCAGTAGAAGTAGCTGTCCATGCCGTTGCCGGGATTGTAGGTGTAGTACGAGCCGTACATCGAGCCCTGGTTGTACCAGGTGCCCGCGTTGTCGACCGCGTAGTCGCGGCTGCCGGCCGGGCCGAGGCCGCCGTTGTCCCTGTCGCCCACCTTGTAGCCGTAGGCGTAGATCTTCGGGTTGAGGTCGTTGGCGGGCTGGAAGTCCCAGTACTGCGTGAAGTTGCTGACGCGTGTCGGGTAGTCGGCCGAGGTGCACCACACGCGGCCCGCGCCGATGCCCACCGCGCCGGTGTACTTCTGCGAGAACGCGGATAGCGCGCCGGTGTTCGGACGGCGAGGAGTGATCTCGAGGCCCATCGAGGCCTCCACCTTGTAGTACCAGGTGCGGGTGTCGGTGCCGCCGTCCTTGTCCTGCACCATGAGCGTGACCTCCTTGTGGCCCGCGCTCGTGAAGATGATCTGCTTGTTGTAGGTGCCGGTGGTGGACTGCGTGGTCGTCTGCGACGAGCCGTTGTAGCTCCACGTCACGGTCATGTTCTGCTGGTCGGGCAGCACGTCCCTCACGTTCCACGTGATGTTGAACGGCACGTTGAGGGCGGCCGGACGCTCGTTGGTGGAGACCATCTCGCCGGGACCGATCTTCGGATCGATGTTGGCCACGAAGATGTCGAAGTCCGTCACAGGCTGGTAGTACTGGCGCCACGTCTTGTTGGGATCGGCCGTGCTGGGCGTGGTCTCGAGTATCTGGGCGTTGATGCGGAAGCCCTTGAGCTCGCTCTGCGGCGTGCCGTCGAGTTCGCTGAGGTAGAAGTAGCCGCTCGTCTGGCCGTTCTTGAATTCAATCTCTGTGCGGTTCAGAACGGGCATCATGCCGTCGTTGAGGCCGTTGCGCAGAACAGTGAGCTGCACCGTGATGCTGCCGCCAACATCAAGTCCGGTGGGCGGCACGTTCAGCTCGACGTTGATGCGGCCGTTGATCGGGCCTGTGTCGTTTTCGTTGAACACGTTGCTGCCAAGGGCGGGCGAGAGCGAGATCGCGGGCGCGTCGATCACCGTGACGTTCACCACGAACTCGGGCGCCTCGTCGAACTCCTGGTCGGTCATGTCCTTGTCGCGCACCTTTGCCGTGACCTGGGCGTTGCCGGCGTTGCTGAAGATGTGGGTGACGCTCTTGCCGGCGGGGACGCCCCTGATGAGCTTCTTCTCCACCACGGCTCCGTTCTCCCAGAAGCGCAGCTCGGTGTACGCCTTGTCGCCGTCCTCAAAGTCGAAGTAGCTGATGGCGGGATCGGCGATGCCGATGGTGAAGGTCTTCTCCACGCCCATGGGCACCGCGGCCGTGTAGGTGCCGCCGCTCGTGGTCATGGGGGTGTCGTTCATCGAGATGTAGGAGATCCTAGGCGCAACGTTGGTGGAGTTGATGTAGAACGTCTTGCCGGTCCAGGCGCGGATGACGTTGTCCATCGTGTTGTCGTTGGCGTCGCGCACCTCGACCTCGAAGCGGAGGTTGCAGCCGGTGTAGCCGTCCTTCAGCTTGATCTTGGCGGAGCCGGTGGAAGCCCTGTCGCCGTTGTAGATGAAGGTGGAGGTGGTGTGGCTGTCGTCGTTCTGCGATGCGACGTAGGTGAGGTTGGAGGTCACCTCGTCGGCAGGATAGATGAACACGTATGCCTGGTCGGCAAGGCTCTCCTGGAACGCATCGGAGAAGTTGAAGTTGACCGTGACCTCGTCGCCTTCCTTGTAGGGGGCGTTGCCCTTGTCAAGAACGGCGGTGACTGTCTTCGGCGCGCTCACGTTCACCTTGATGGAGTGGACGGGCGACTTCGCGCCGCCCTCGTTCATGACGTAGAACTTGGTCTGGTACGGGGACCCAGGCTCGGAGGCCGTCACGTAGCGGCGCGGCACCACAAGCTCGCCGCCTGCGCTGGCTTGAAGACCGGGCACCGCGTCGTAGGAACCGCTGCCGGTGTTGTCCCAGTACACGGTGTACGTGCCGTCGCTGATTTCGCCGATGGCGTCCTGAATCTGGATCGTGAAGTCGGTGACGACGTTGCCGGGCACGTTGAAGTATTCATAGTTGTCGACGGGCGAGACCACGTCGAGCGCGCCGCCGTTGTAGTTGATGCGCACGGAGTCAGGCGAGATCGCGCCCGTGAAGAACGCGCGCGCCTGTGCCGAGAGGGCGGTCTCGTCAACGGAGAACTGGATTCCCTTGAGGGTGTGCTCATCGGCCCTGTTCGCGTAGAGGTAGAGCAGACTGCCCGACTCGGAGGCGAGGGTGCAGCCCTTGTTCACCGTCATCGTGACGAACCTCTGGGAGTATTCGTCGGAGCCTTCGCCGTTGAGGGAGACGCCGATGTACTTCCAGGGATCGGCAGTCTCGTCGTCCTTCATCTTGGGAACGAGCGTGACCGTGAGGGGATCGTCGTAGGGCCAGGGCTCGGTGAGCTCGAGGTCGATGGACGCAACGGAGATCGTGTAGTCGGCCGACGTCTTAACCTCGTCGGCGCTGATGTTGACGGCCATGCCGGGCGGCGGCGGCTCCACCACGCGGATCGTGCGCCACGTGAAGTTGGTGAGCAGCGTGCCGGCCGAGTTGTACACGTTCGTTGGCGTGGCGGCCATGAAGACCTCGGTGGAGGAGCCCACCTTGTCGGCCGCGCCCCTGATGCGGAAGGGAATCTCCTCGTCGCCGGGCTTGATGCTGACCGCGGCCACCTTGCGCGTCACGCCGTCCTTGAAGACGTAGTCGGTGCCGTTCATCACCTCGGCGATGGCGGGATCCTTCACCCACACGTACAGAACCTGCGAAGCCTCGCTGCCGCCCGGGACGGAGATGGTGGGCATGGCGGGGATGGCGGTGGTGGAGCCAGCGGCGATGCTGCGCCACACCGTCTCGTCGTCTGTTGTTCTCGAATCGAAGTCCGCCGCGCGGATGTAGATGCCTGCGAGGCTGAGGTCATAGTCGCGCACGTTGCCGTATGTTCCGTCGGCCGTGACCACGTTCGGATGATAGACGCCGGTGCTGAGGCTCTGGTCGCCGAAGAAGAACTGCAGCTGGTTTGCGTTCTTGTATGCGACTCCGCTGTTGACTGCGGGGAAGTAGTTCCAGAGGTCGCTGTAGAGCATGTAGTACGACTCGCTGTACCATGCGCCGTCAAGACTCATCGCCTCGCCAAGGCCGTCGGGGCGCACGAGCTTGAGAGGCATTGCCAGATCGCCGCGCTGCACGACGTAGGAGCAGATGAACTCCGTGAAGAATCCGTCGTCCGACTGCTTCAGCTCCTCGATCTTGGCGAATCTGCGCTGGCCACTGACCCACAGCCCCACCTGCGGCATGCTGTTGGTGTCGGCAATCGGGTCGTTGGGGCCCACATGCTGGAGCGACCACGGGTTGCGGTACTCGTCTTCGCTCGCCGGCGGCTGGGCGGGATCGATGTCGCCGCGGCGGCGGTTGACGACGCGGATCTTGAACTTCACCTTCTCGCCGGCCACCAGAGGCTCGTTCAGGTTGGGGTATGTGCGTTGCACCGTCTCAGGGTCCGAGTAGACCTCGATGGAGCGAATGTCGCCCGCCGCCTTCGCCGTGCGCGGCAGAGCGCACGCGAGCGCGGTAAGCGCCATCGCCAAGATGCCAAGCGTTTTCTTTGTCTTCATGTTGCCGCTTCCTTCCGTTGAAACTTTACCGTCCGTCATTTAGAGGCGACGGGCGCCGCCGTCGCCTTCCCCTGGGCGACGGCCCTCTGGTCCGCCGCCTCCTTTTCGATGCGACGCCGCACTATGCCGCGCACATCTGCCAACTCTTTCTCCGCCCTCGCGCTCGCTTTCGCGTGCGCGACGACAAGCTGCCTCCAGCCCGCGTACTTCGCGGGATTGCCGTCTAGCTCGGCCTTGATCTGCTCTTCGGTGGCGTCCTCGCCGACAGCGCGGCGGGCGCGCGCCTTGAGCATGTCCATCTGCCGCGTGATCTTCGCAAGGGCCACCGCCGTCCGCGTCTGCTGCGCCGCCTGGTCCTTGAGCTCCTTTGTGTAGGCGGGGTCGCTGCCGCGAGACACATACACCTCGGGCTTCCTCTCGCAGCCCTCAAAAGCCGCGAAAGCAAGCAAACACGCCACCGCCGCAAACGGTGCAATGATCTGTATTCTCTTTTTTTCCATTCGATCGATCAGCCTCGAGAACACTAGACCTCCCGAAGCCGATTAACATTTTATCATTGTTTGTATGGATGTTGCAAGGGAGAAATGAAATTTTTACAGACTATCTGATGCGGATGCTGAAGGAGGAGCGCACGAGCTCAAGCGCGTAGCTGCCATCGGCGCGCTGCGACATGCGCGCCGCCCATTCAGGCACGGCAGAGCGCACATGCCCGGTCATGGGCTTGTCGGAGACTGCCACGACAACCGGTTCACGTCCAGACACCGGCATGTTCTCAAGGTCGGCAATCACCACGCGCGCGCCCGTCAGCGTGAGCGGCGCGGCGCTGAACGTCAACGGCTCGCCCACCTTCACGCTAATCGCGCCAGCGACGGCGACCGCGCCGTTGGCGACCGTGCCTGATCCCGAAAGAACGCCGCCGTCGAACTTTACGACCGGCGTGCCGTCGCTCTCCACATATTCCACGAACTTCGCCGGAATGCCGGTCTGGGTGCCCGCGTGAAGCATGCCCGCCTTCGAGAAGAAAATCTTCTTGGAGACGGAGTCGTAGAGCCCCGCCACGCCGTTCTTGAGGCACGGACTGAAGTCCCAGCCACATCGCCACCTGCTAATCGATGCAAGCACAGAAAACACGCACGCCCGAGGCGGCTAGGAATCCG
>CAMIVJ010000070.1 GCA_946401765.1 uncultured bacterium
GGACTGTCGGCGTTTTCTTTCCCTGGGCTGCATCCCGACGCATGGAAAGACTCGGCTGTGGCGGCGGGGCTGCGTCCGCCGGCCGAACTTTTCCCTGGTCTCTGGCGCGTGATCGTTGCGGCATTCTATTCCTGTGGCGCGAAGGTGGGCACAAGCCTTGTCCTTATCGCGGGACGCGTCTGTGCGGGCGTCACGGCGGGCTTCACGTATCTGCTCTTCCGTGTTCTGATTGCAGAGGTAGCGCGTTTCCGTCTGCGCTATGCCGAGAGCCGCCATTCAGTTCAGAGAATAGCCGCGTTCTGCGGAGCGATCTTCTTCGCCTGCTCCGATCCAATGTGGCGCGCGGGGCAGGCCTTCACTCCGGCCGGCCTGCTCACGTTTCTTACGATTGTGTCCGTTTTCATGTTCGTGCAGTTCTTGCTGAACGGACGCTTCCTGCTGGCTCTTGGCGGAATCTTTCTCTCGGGTCTTCTCGCGGCTGAGTCTCCCTTTGGCTTTGTTCTGCTTGCCATCTGCTGGCGTGGCTACATGATAGCCTACAAGCGCGGAGCTTGCAATGACAATAACCCGCTTCTTGACCGCGGTGCCGGCCAGTCCGCCCGCTGGCTGCTTTCGTTCGTCTGGATCGTCGGTCTTGTGGGCGGCATCGGCCTCAACTGCATCTCGTTCATCAAGATGGGCGCACTGCCCGCCCTTGAGAAGACGGGCGGCGACATTCCGCTCATGTACGCCGTCGCGTGGTGGCATAAGCTGATTGGCGCCGCCAACCCTCTGGGGTGGCTTGTCTCTCTGCTGGCTTGCGTTCTTCCAGCAGGGCTCTCCCTGTTCATGCTGCCGCGCGCGGTGGACGAGGAGCGCCTTCTTCCGTACCACACCGGCACGGTTGCCTTCTTCACCGGCGGCGTGGCGTTCTGCCAGCTTGCGATGCTGAGCCCGCTGTGGTTCTGGAACTGGACGTCGGCCATTCGCATCAACTCTCCGTTCTTCCTCCAGCTCATTGTGCTGTGCGCTGCCTGCACCGTCGTGTGCTCGCTTGTCGTGTTCGGCGTTGAGGCGTGCTGCCGCGACCATTCTCGCCTCCAGAAACGAGAGTTCGCGCGTCTTAGCCCTGCGGGACGTTTTGTTCTGTTTGTGACGTGTTCGGCTCTTCTCGCCGCGGCGGTCCTGCCCGGGCGCACGCTTAGTCGCACTCGTCAGATGCTTTCGGTGATCAACGACTACGCAAACGAGGTCGTCGACGAGTGCGGTCCCGCGACGAGGATATTCACTAACGGCTCCTTCGATCCTTTCCTCGAGCTTCTTGCCGCGGCGCAGGGCCGGGAGCTGAACGCGCTTTCAATAATGGCGGGTAGCACGGCGTACGACAGAAGCCTGCGCAAGCGCGGCAATCTTGACGCCGAGGATCAGACCGCTCTCACCGCCAGCGCGGGCGCGGCGCTGCGGGTATGGATGCGCGAGAAGCCAGAGCGCCTCAAAGACTGCGCGATTCAGCTTGGGTTTGAGCTGTGGAAGCATGAAGGGCGGGAGCTTCCAGTGTGCTCCGGCTTGCTTGCGCGGCCATCGGGCATGGATGCTGCGGAATGTGCGAAGGGCATTGCGAATGCGCGAGCGCTTGCAAAGAGAATCCTCGACATATATTCCTACGGCACTCTTGACAAGGCAGCCGGACAGTCCGCGACCGAGCTTTTCCGCCATGTCCAGTGGCGCATTGCCCGCATCGCGCGCATGAGGGCAGAGCGTGCGGATCGTGCTGGAGACGCCGCGACGGCCGAGGCGGACATGAAGCTTTCACAGGATCTCGACGACTGCAACGCCTCTCTTCAGAAGATTCTTGGCGACATAGAGCGTTCCCGCGCCACGTCGCTTCATCAGGTGACGCCGCGCGAAGGTCTGCAGCTCGCCCTCGCCCGCGGCAATTTCTTCCTTGCGGAAGGCTACGCCCGCACGATCCTCAAGGCGATCAAGGACGATCCCGACGCGCATTTCGCGATGGCGATGTACTATGTGAAGCAGTCCCAGTGGACACGTGCCGAGGAGCATCTGAAGGCGTATGTCGCCAAGCGGCCCAAGCAGCCTGTGGCGTGGAACAACCTCGCCATGGTGTGCTTGAAGATGAACAGGTTCAACGAGGCCGAACAGCATGCCAGGAAGGCTCTCGAGCTGATTCCAGAATCGGCAGAAGTGAAGGACACTATTAAGCAGATCGAGGAGGCGAAGAAGGCCGCTGCGGCCGCGCCGAAGACGTCTGCAAAGGACGGCAAATGACATTGACCAGAACGATGTTGATCTTCACCGCGTTCGTGGCGCTAGCCGCGGCCGCTGAGTCAGCGCCTGAGTTCGAGAAGGTTCCGGCGCAGGCCATGAAGGAGCTCAAAGGTGCCGTAGGCAAGCCGCTCGACAGCGGACTCGTGTTCGTGAACGGGCGCTATATCCGCCCGCCCTATCGCGTGGCGCGCCTGGGCACTGCGATATTCATCAACGACGTGCAGGTTACGGGCCAGATCAACTCCTGGCGCAAGTTCCTTGCAACGCAGCCTGGCTATGCCGGCCAGATTCCCGCCAAGCCTCAGGCTCCGGCAGTTGTGAAGGCGAAGGACATTGACGACCTATTTGCGGACGACGATCCGCCCGCCCCCGCTCCTGCAGCCAAGCCAGAGGCTCCTTCGCCTGAGCCTGCGGTCAGCTTTTCCGCAAACGCGCGCAGCAATGACCTCCTTCACGAGATCGACATGTTCCGCGCCGGCGTTCAGCGTCGTCTGCGCGAGGGCAACGCCTGTTTCTTCGGGTCGCGCTATGCTCGCGTGGAGGTGCCGCCAGGCCTCGTTAAGAAGCTTCTAGACGTCTTGCCAGACGCCATGCGCGAGGCGGATGACGGCGTGGACCTCGAATCGCGCATCCGTGCGCGCGGCATAGTGTTTCTCAACCGCACCATCTGCACCGAGCTCATCGAGAATCGTCCTGACTACCTGAAGCTGATCGAGAGGAAGAAGGCGCTGCTCGAGCAGGAGCGCATGGAGGCGATGTCACGCCGCAACATGCAGGAGCGCGGCAGGTCAGGATATGTGCTTGACATGGGGGAAGGCGCATGGAGCTGACGTCGCCTGCAAATCCTAGAATCAAATACGTCGTGCGTCTTCGCAGCTGCTCGGCCAGGGAGGAGACGGGCGAGATGATCGTGGAGGGGTTCCGCGAATGCAGGCGCGCGCTGGACAACGGGTATCGCCCGCACATGATCTTCCATTGCCCCGATCTCTACCTCAAGAACGAGAACGAGGCCGGGATAGTTTCCGACAGCGTTGCGCGCGGCGCCGAGGAGTATGTCTGCTCAAAGGCTGCCTTTCTCAAGATGGCGTATAGGGATCGTCCTGACGGTCTTCTAATGGTCGGGCCGCATGTTGCGAAGCGCCTTAAGGATCTATCGTTGCCGCCCAACGCTCTTGTGATCGTAACCGAGGCGATCGAAAAGCCCGGCAACCTTGGCACGATACTTCGCAGCGCCGACGCGGCGAACGTGAGCGCAGTGATAGTGTGCGACCGCGCCACCGACATCCACAACCCCAACGTGGTGCGCGCCTCCACGGGCACGATGTTCTCTGTGCCGATCGTGGAGGCTTCGTCCGAAGAGGCGCTTGCCTGGCTCAAGGAGCGCGGCTTCAAGATCCTCGCCGCCACGCCGCACGCCGAGAAGCTGCACTTCGAGGTGGACCTCACCGGCAACGTCGCGCTCGCCGTGGGCGCCGAGCAGTACGGCCTCACCGCGAAGTGGATGGACAGCGCCGACCTCCGCGTGCGCATCCCGATGCTCGGCCTTGCCGACTCGCTCAACGTGAGCGCGGCCACCACGATCCTCGTCTATGAGGCCGTGCGCCAGCGCATTGCGGCCGGCGTGGACAAGGTGCCCGACTTCGTTCCCTGGCACGGCGAAGGCGCGCACGACCACTAGCCAAAACACTCGCCACCATTCACCAAAAATGCTATAATGTCGGCATGAACGCGAAGCCATCATTGAAGTTTCTCAAGATTCTCGGCACCTGGCGCGACGTCGCCGATGCCGCGCGCACGACGATCCGCATGCCCGAAGGCAGCAAAGAGCCTTCGCCAAAGTGGAAGAAGCGCATACTCCTTGCGGAGCATTCGCCCATCAGGAAGCTGCTTGTTGGATGGAAGTGGATTGACCTCCCGTATTGGGTGAGCGTGCACTTCGTTCGCCACAAGTACGGCATCGAGCACTTCGTCTCGACGCAGCGCACCGACCGCACGGGCGAGGACCGCACGTCGAAGCCGCAGGACGCGACGGTGGAGCACGAATGCTTCGCGAACGCGGCGGAGATCATGTTCATCAGCCGCCGTCGTCTATGCTCTCAGGCGAGCCCAGAGACGCGCAGCGCGTGGAAGCTTGTGGTGGACGCAATCGCCGAGAAGGAGCCAGAGCTCGCGGAGTGCTGCGTGCCGGACTGCGTGTACCGCGGTTTCTGCCCGGAATTCAAAAGCTGCGGCTTTGTGGACACTCCTGCCTACGCCGAGGCGGTGAAGCGCTACCGCAGCGTGGAAGGCTGATCAAAGGCGCATAACTCAAAGTGGACGGTTGGCGGGAATCGTGATATAATAAAAAGAAACCAGACGGGGAAGGCAAGTCCAATGAACGACAAAAACACGGAACAGTTGATAGCCACGCCTGCGGTGTTCGGGCACTTCGAGCTTGAAAGGGAGCTCGGGCACGGCGGTATGGGCGGCGTGTATCTTGCGCGCGACAAGATGCTTGACCGCAAGGTAGGCATCAAGGTGATGCTCAAGTCGCTGGGCGACGACCCCGCGTTCGTGGAGCGCTTTCAGCGCGAGGCGCAGGCGGCTGCACGCCTTAACCATCCAAACATCGCGCAGATATACTCCTTCGGCACCGAGCAGGGCATGCCCTACATAGCGATGGAGCTTGTGAGCGGGGGCTCGCTTGACAAGGATATGGAGGCGAACCCAGGCACGCTCGACCCGGTGCGCGTTATGAAGATCGGCCAGCAGATGGCCGAGGCGCTCGCCACCGCAGCAGACCAGGGACTTGTGCACGGCGATGTGAAGCCCGAGAACGTGCTGTTCGACGCCGAGGGCAACGCGAAGCTCGTGGACTTCGGCCTCGCCGCCATGCAGGGCGACTCCGACGAGATCTGGGGCACGCCGTACTACATCTCCCCTGAGAAGGTGCGCCGCCAGAAGATCGACTACCGCGCCGACATCTACTCTCTCGGCGGCACGCTCTACCACGCGCTCACGGGCGTGGCGCCGTTCGAAGGCGAAGACGCGACGGCCGTGGTGAAGGCGCGTTTCGACGGGCCGCCCACGCCGCCCAGCGAGATGCGTCCCGACCTGCCCAAGGACCTCGATCCGATCATCATGCGCATGCTCGAGCTTGAGCCCTCGATGCGCTATCCAACCTACCAGTCGCTAATCGGCGACATCAAGCGCTTCCTCGCGAAGGCGGGACCGGTGAAGACTTCGCGCCTGGCGAGCGGAAAGCTCAAGATAAAAGGCTTGAGGCCGACGATCAAGCCGCCGTCCGCAGAGGGCGGGGCGGAGAACAATCCTGGCGGCGGACTGCGTCCGCTCGTAGATCCCGCCCCCGAGAAGCAGACGAACGTGGGGCGCATGGTGGGCCTTGCGGTTCTAGGCGTGGTGCTTGCCATAGTGGGCACGGTTGCTGGCCTTGTGTGGTACGTCAAGGCCAACAAGGAGGGCAAGCAGCGCGCCGAGCAGGCGCAGGCCGTGGCAAAGGTGGCCGAGGCGCGAGAGGCGATCGCGAACACCGTTAAGAACACGGATGAATACGGGGCGAACTTCCATGAGCTCATGATGCGGGGCGACCGTCTCATGACCGACGCAACGCGTAAGATCAAGACGGGGCTTCCCACGGACATGCGCGCGGTGGCGGAGCCGATGCTGGATTTGATGCTTAAGAACAACAAGCTCGTCGAAGAGGCCGTGGCGTACACGAACAAGCTGCTCTCGGCGGACCAGAAGCCAGCAGATGGCGAAAAGAAGGCCGAGGGCGAGAAGAAGCCCGACGCCAAGAAGACGGAAGCGGCGAAGCCCGACGAGAAGAAGCCAGACGAGGCTAAGGCCGAGGTGAAGAAGACCGTCAAGCGCGAGCTCACGGGCGAGGAGGCAGAGGAGGCCGCCGCCGCGCGGGCCATGGCCGAGCAGGAAGCCCGCGTGCAGGGCAAGCAGCTTCCGAAGGAAGTGCAGGAAGTCGTGAAGAAGACCGTGCAAGTCGAGGTGAAGACCGTCAAGGTCGAAGGCACCGACATGGCCGCTGCCGCTGCGGCAATGGCGGCAAAGGCGTCGGTGCAGCTGCCGTCCTCCGTTGTCAAGTTCGCCGAGCTCTGGAACGACGTGATGATCTGCCGCGCGGCCGACATCCGCGTGCAGGGACACGTGCAGCTGATACACAAGATCGCCGCCAAGGCCGATGAGATCAAAGGCGAGACGTGGGAGGCCGCGCAGGCGCTTGCGCAGATATCGAAGGACGTACTTGACGAGCACGACAAGATGAAGTCTCTCAAGTGCGTGGAGCAGGCCCAGCGCAGAGCCAGCGTGATACGCACGAATTCGCAGACTCTCGTGAATACAGCCACTATCCAGATCAACAACGCCAAGGCGGCCGAGAGGGCCAAGGCCGAGCGCGAGGCCGAGAGGAAGGCCCGCGAGGAAAAGGCGAAGGCCGAGAAGGAGGAGCGCGAGCGCCTTAAGGAGGAGGAGCCGAAGGCGGCGAACGCCAAGTTCGAGGAGCTTGCCGGCTCGCTGCTGAAGACACTTGAATGGGATCGCGCTCTCAAGCAGCTAAAGGCGATGGCTGAGACGTGCAAGACACCTGAAGGACGCGATGAGGTGCGTTCGCAGATAGACAAGGTGGAGTGCATGCAGGGGATGCACGAGCACTTCATCAAGTTCGCGAAGGGATTCAAGTTCAAGGACGGCAGCGTGGTGCTGGCCGTGGACGCGAAGCAGATCACGATACAGAAGCTGAAGTCCGTGCGAGGCCGCATGGAGCCGGACAAGGTGATCAAGATGGAGTGGACGCGCTTCTACGGCAAGACCGAGTATGCGCCCTACATGAACGATCTCATCAACGCCCTTGTGATAAAGGGTCGCGAAACCACGAAGATAGGTCCGCTCCCCTGGTCGCGCTACATGCTTGGCGGAGCTCTCACGCTCAAATATCTCTACACCGAGGTGAGCGGCGCGGACAAGATGGCGCCCGTGCTGGTGAAGACGGCTGTAAAGGAATTCAGCGACTCCGCCAAGTGGGCGGCCAAGTGGTTCCCCGACGTAGAACTGGAGGTTAACGAACAATGAGCAAACTCACAACATTAGACATCGGAATCATCATAGGATTCCTGGTAAGCGTAATCGTGATCGGCGCCTGGGCCGCGAAGCGTGCCTCGAAGAGCGCGGAGGACTTCTTCCTCTCCGGCCGCTCGATGCCGTGGTGGCTACTGGGCGTCTCGATGGTGGCATGCACGTTCTCGTGCGACACGCCGAACCTCGTGACGGACATCGTCCGCACCCAGGGCGTGGCCGGCAACTGGGCTTGGTGGGCCTTCCTCCTCACCGGCATGTTAACGGTGTTCGTGTACGCGAAGCTGTGGCGGCGCAGCAATCTCTCCACTGACCTCGGGTTCTACGAGATCCGCTACGCAGGCACCCCCGCGAAGGCGCTGCGTGGATTCCGCGCGGTGTACCTGGGCCTCGTCTTCAACATCATCGTGATGGGCACGGTGTCGCTCGCGGCCATCAAGATCGGCGCCACCATCTTCGGCATATCGCCGCAGGCGACTCTCGCGATAGCGCTCGTCTCCGTTGGCATCTATGCCACCCTCGGCGGTCTCACAGGATCCATTTGGGCCGACTTCTACCAGTACACTGTGGCGATGATCGGCGCTGTGGCTGCGGCCTACTTCGCCGTCAAGATGTGCGGCGCGGACGGCACGGGCACTCTAGCAGAGCTCTTCAAGAATCCTGCCGTGGCCGGCAAGCTCTCGATGTTCCCGGCAACGACGGGCGAGGGCTGGCGCTCCAACCTGATGACCATTCTCATCATTCCGGTGGCCGTGCAGTGGTGGGCCACGTGGTATCCCGGCGCCGAGCCTGGCGGCGGCGGCTACATCGCGCAGCGCATGCTCTCCGCAAAGGACGAGAAGAACGCCGTCGGCGCGGTGATGCTCTTCAACTTCCTCCACTACGCGCTTCGCAGCTGGCCGTGGCTCATCGTGGCCCTCGCCTCGCTCGTAGTGTTCCCCGACCTTGCCTCGCTCAAAGAGGCGTTCCCTGGCGCGGCCGAGCAGTTCATCAAGCACGACATGGCCTATCCCGCAATGATCTCCAAGCTGCCCGCCGGATGGCTCGGTCTCGTTGCGGCTTCGCTTATCGCCGCCTACATGTCGACGATCGCCACGCACCTCAACTGGGGATCCTCGTATCTCGTGCAGGACTTCTACGTGCGCTTCATCAATCCCAAGGCCGAGCCGAAGAAGCAGGTCCTGATGGGCCGCCTGTTCATGCTCGTTCTGCTCGTGGGCTGCGCCGTGATGGCGCTCGTGCTGCAGAGCGCGAAGGGCGGCTTCGACCTGATGCTGCAGGTGGGCGCGGGCACTGGCCTCATCTACATCCTGCGCTGGTTCTGGCACCGTCTGAACGCATGGAGCGAGATCTCTGCGATGATCATCTCCTTCCTCGTCGCGTGCTTCTTCCAGTGGGGCGCTCCTGCGTGCGGCCTAGAGGGGTGGCTGCAGGAGGACTGGCGCGCTGAATGGTTCACGCTCGGCGCCTGGAAACTCATCCTCGGCGTTGTAATCACCACCATGGGATGGCTTGCCGTGACCTTCGCGACTCCTGCGGAGCCGAAGGAGACGCTTGACTCGTTCGACAAGCTCATACACGCCGATCTGCGCGAGCTGCCCATGGGCGTCGTCTGCATGGTGTTCGGATGCCTTGCGGTGTGGACGTGCCTCTTCGGCTGCGGCTACCTGATCTACGCTGCCGGCGGCGCCGGGTGCTGGTGCCTTGGCGGCGCACTGCTCGTCGCTTCTGTGGTGTCCACGGTCGTGCTGATGAAGCTCGTGGGCCGCACGAAGCTCTCGTAGCAGTTGGTTCCGCCACCTGCCGCGGACAGGCCGGGAGGAAAGGCGCATGACAGAGTATCTGAAGAGGATCGAGGAGATTCTCGAGCGCATCGAGCTGGAGGAGGCCGATGCGCTCGGGAGGTTGTCTCAGGCGGTTGCAGACGTCATCTGCGGCGACGGCATCGTGCATGTGTTCGGATGCGGACACTCCCATCTCGCCGCGCTCGACACGTTCTACCGCGCGGGCGGGCTTGCGTGCGTGTCGCCCGTTCTTGACGTCGATCTGATGCTGCACGACGGCGCGGCGAAGTCGAGCCGCATGGAGAAGATGTCCGGAATCGCAGCCGAGGTGTTTCGTCGCCACGGCGTGAACAAGGGCGATCTCTTCGTGGTGATATCTGCAAGCGGCAAGAACGCGGCTCCAGTCGAGATGCTGCGCGCGGCAAAGGCCGCAGGCGTGACGACTGCGGCCGTGGCGTCCTCGGCCTACAGACCATTCGGCGGCGTGCTTCTAGACGAAGCCGACATCCCCGTCGACTGCAAAGTGCCCCACGGCGACGCCGTGATCGACGTTGGCGACGCGAAGATGGGCGGACTTTCCACCTATGCCTCTCTCTTCATTCTAAACTCCGCGCTCATCGAAGGCGCCAAGAAAGCTCTCGCGCGTGGCGTCACGCCGCCCATCTACACGAGCGGAAACGTGGAGGGCGGCACGGCGAAGAACGTGGCTCTAGAAGAGCGCTACTTCGGCAGGGTGAAGCATCTATGAAGAGCAGAGCCAAGATCGCGGTCCTTGGACTTGTCGGCAGGTCGATGTTCTTCAATGTGCCTCGTTTCCATTCCGGCGGAGAGACCGTGCACGCGAATGGCTTCCACGAGGAATGGGGAGGCAAGGGCTTCAACCAGGCGGTGGCGGCTGCGAGGCAGGGCGCGAAGGTGGCGTTTCTGGGCAAGGTCGGAAGCGAGGCCGATGCGCGCGCCGTATGCGAGTTCTGCGAGAAGGAGGGCATTGCGCCCAGCATCTACCACGCAGAACTGTCCGTCGAACCAACGGCGTGCGCGGCTATTCTTACGGACGCAACGGGCGAAACTCGCGTGACGGTGGCGCGCGGTGCAGAACTCGACGAAGCTGACGTTGACTGCGGATTCATGGAT
>CAMIVJ010000071.1 GCA_946401765.1 uncultured bacterium
AAGGGCGAGGGCCTGCGGGTGGTCGGCGCAGACAATCACCGTTTCGGTAGTTTGCGAAATGACTGTGCGATAACAGTCGAAATAGTCGTCTTTTGAACTGAAATGTTCAAGATGATCGAAATCGACGGCGTTGAGAATGAGAGTGCGTGGATGGTAGAGGGCGAGTGTGCCGTCCGATTCGTCGGCCTCTACCACTAGGGGGACAGTCCCCACATGCGGGGGGACTGTCCCCAGCCCTGCCACTGGGAGGGTTCCCGTTTCGCCGCCGATGCACCAGGAAGGGCAGGCGCCGAGGTTGGCTAGAAGCCGGGTGGTGAAGGTGGCTGTGGTTGTTTTGCCGTGGGTGCCGCATACGGCGATGCCGTCGGCCGAGTTCACCAGCTCGGCGAGCACCTCGCCGCGGTAGCGCACGCGCACATTGTGGGATAGTCCCCTTGCGGCGGCGAGTTCCGGGCTATGCTGCGGCACTGCGGGGGTGACGACGAGTTCGTCGATGCCGTCAAGGTGGTTCGGGGAGTGTCCGATGGCGACTGGAATGCCGCACGTCTCCAGCCAGCGCGTGCGGGGGGAGGAATACTTGTCGCAGCCGGTCACTTCGTGGCCGGCCTTCTTCAAAAGAAAAGCGACGCCGGCCATGCCGACGCCGCCTATGCCCATGAAGTGGATGCGCTTCACAGCAGAATCGGCTTTGCGCGCTTGACGAACTGCACGGCGATTCCGAACGGGTCGCGGAGCATGGTCATGTCGAAGCCCTCGCGGTGGACGGTCTCCACGAGCGTGGCGCCTGCGGCCACGAGCCGGGCGGCGTCTGCATCCACATCGTCGCTTGTGAAGGCGATGTGGAGCGTGAGGGGATCCGTGGTGGCGAAGTCGAAGAGAGATGCCGCGTCATTGCGGTAGAACTCGATGGCCATGCGGCCGCTGGAGTCCACGATGAACGCGGGATGCGTCTGCGTGAATCCGAGGTTCGCGCACCACCAGTCCATGACCTTCTGAGGCTCGGCCACGTTGAGGCCAATGTGTTCAAGCGTCATGGCGATCAGCCCTCGGCTTCGAGCGCGGCGTCGACCTCGTCGGTCGTCTCCATGTTCGTGTAGACGTCCTGCACGTCCTCAAGGTCCTCGAGCATCTCGACGAACTTGTTGATGGCCTTGGCCTGGGCGACGTCGCTAACGGTGGCGTACATGTTGGGCACGAGGCCGACGGAGGAGTTCTCCTCGTCCACGTTGATGCCGGCGTTCTTGATGCCTTCGACGACGGTGGTGAAGTCGTTGGGCTGGCACTTGACGGTGAATCCGCCGTCTTCGCTCACGACGTCCTCTGCGCCAACGTCGAGCGCGACCTCGGTTACCTTGTCTTCGTCCACGCCATCGGCGGCGGGGATCATGACCTGGCCCATGCGGTCGAAGAGGCGGCTCGCGCTGCCCTGCTTGGCGAACTCGGTGCCGTTCTTCTTGAAGACGTTGCCGACTTCTGCGGCGGCGCGGTTCTTGTTGTCGGTGAGAACGGTCACCACGAGCGCGATGCCGCCCTTGATGCCTTCGTACGTGGCGTCCACGAGCGCCGCGGACTCAAGCTCGCCCGTTCCCTTCTTGATGGCGCGCTCGATGTTGTCGTTGGGCATCTGGGCCGCCTTCGCCTTGGCGATGAGCGTGCGGAGCGTGGGGTTGGTGTTGGGATCCCCGCCCTTCGCCTTCACGACGATGGTGATTTCCTTGCCGAGCTTCGAGAAGATTTTGCCCTTCTTCGCGTCGGCGGCGCCTTTCGCGCGCTTGATTGTGGCCCAGTGGCTGTGACCTGACATGGATGTTTTCTCCTATTGGTTTCAAAAAAACTTTCTGCGTAGTTTATCAGATTAGGCGCATTTTTGCAACAGTCTTGTGCCACTTTTCGCAGACCGCCACTGCGGGACGGCGATTTTCCGTATTGCGGGGAAGGGCGGAGATGTGGTAGAATCTTAGAGCGACGGCGACAAGGAAGAAAATGAAGCAGGTCAAAAAAACAGAAAGTTCCCCGAAGGGGGCAGAACGCAACTGCGAGAGGAAATCTGACAGATGAACACGATTCTTTTCGGAGGAGCCACGATTTTCTCGGCGCTCTTCGCGCTGTGGTACGTGTATTCCCTGTGCAGGGGAGTGGTGCCTTTCTCCAAGAAGGCGAAGGAGGCGAAGCTGAGGAAGGCGGTGCTCACCGAGGCGCGCACGTTCGTTCTGTCGTACGAGGATCTTCCGGCGTACTCTGCGGGCGGCGAGCACGGCGAGGCGATGCAGGGCCTGCGCGCGGCATGGAAGGCACGCGACGCGGAGAAATGCTTTGAGCTGCTGACCGAGCTCAATCCGCCGCAAAGCTGGGCCGCATGCCGCGAATGGCTCGACATACTGGTGGTGTCGATATCCGTGGCGATGGCGTTCAGGGCCTACTTCTACGAGCCGTTCCACATCCCCACCGGCTCCATGCAGCCAACGCTATATGGCAACCACTCCACAACCTGCAAGCCGGAGGAGGCCACAGCGTGGGACAAGCTTCCGGGCCTCAGATGGTACAAGTGGCTCGTCACCGGCAAGATGTACGAATGCTACCGCGCGCCGTTCAACGGCACTCTCCGCTTCAGAAACACGAACACCGGCCACTACGAAATGCGCATCGTCAACGGGGTGGAGGGCGCTAGCAAGCCGATGCTCGTGCCCACGGACGTGCTGCACCCCTCGGAGACGGGCGACGGGCCCTACAGCTACGGCGTGGCGATGCTGCCGAACGGGCTCCACGAGGGCTCGGCGGTGCTCAAGGGCGATCTGCTCTGGAGCGGCTACGTGCACTCGGGCGACTTTCTCTTCGTCAACCGCTGGCTGTGGAACTTCAGGCGCCCCCGCCGCGGCGACGTGATGGTGTTTTCCACCACCGGCATTCCCAAGCTGCAGCAGGGCACCCACTACATCAAGCGCATGACGGGCGTTCCCGGCGAGAAGCTTTCAATCGTCTCGGCCGGCGAGAAGGACGGCGAGCCTGCCTTCGAGCTGCGCGTGAACGGCGAGAAGCCGATGACGCCCCGCCGCGTCGCGCAGATACAGAACCACGAGAAATGGCATGAGAAGGCGTATCCGTACGCAGGGTACAGGCCGAGCGGCAGGCCGGACTACGCGATGCCAGGGCGCACCCTCAGCGTGGCGGGCGACGAGGTGACGCTAGGGCCCGACGAGTTCTACGCCTGCGGCGACAACTCTCCCTCGAGCTTCGACAGCCGCTACTGGGGACCAGTCCCCGCCAAGTGCCTGGTGGGCATTGCTGGCGGCGTGTTCTGGCCGTTCGCCACACACCGGTGGGGCCCGATTGAGTGACTTCGGAAAAACAACAACGAAAGGCATACAGCAATGATCAAAGTGCGCAAGAACTGCAGATACGCCGTGGCGTGCGTATCGTCAATGGGCCTCCGCATCACTCCTGAGAACAGGATGGCGGTACATAACTCGAACCGCTTCCTTCTTCAGGCTACGAGCGCCGAGACGAACGTGCTGAACGTCACGAGCTCGCTTGGACCCGAGTGCCTTGTGATGACGCGCTTCGTGGCGGGCAGCCCGATGGCGGCGTTCATCAAGGCGCAGCTGCGCGCGCGCAACATCGCCTTCACCGGACCCGACGTGCCGCAGGGCGGCCCATGGGGCTTCCGCCACCAGTTCAACATCGCGGACAGCGGTTTCGGCCTTCGCGCGCCGCGCGTGTGGAACGACCGCGCAGGAGAGATCGGCCGCACGCTCGACGCGAAGGACTACGACGTGAAGCAGATCTTCGAGAAGGACGGAGTGCAGATTCTACACCTCTCCGGTCTCATCGCCGCCATGAGCCCCGAGACCACCAAGTGCTGCCTCGCGATTGCTAAGGCCGCGAAGAAGTACGGCACGCTCGTCTCGTTCGACCTCAACTACCGCGCGACGTTCTGGAAGGGACGCGAGGCCGAGCTCGCCAAGGCGTTCCACCAGATAGCGTCCGTGGCGGACATCCTCGTGGGCAACGAGGAGGACTTCCAGCTCTGCCTCGGCTTCAAGGGTCCCGAGGCTGGCGGAAAGGACCTCTCCGGAAAGATCGCCTCCTTCAAGGAGATGATCGAGAAGGTGGCGAAGAAGTATCCGAAGGCGCAGATGTACGCCACCACGCTTCGCCAGGTAGTGTCGGCCGACCACCACCTCTGGGGCGCCATCGTGCGCGAGGACGGCAAGTGGTTCGTGGAGGAGCCGCGCGACATAGACGTTCTCGACCGCATTGGCGGCGGCGACGGTTTCACCGGCGGCCTGCTGTACGGCGTTCTCAAGGGATGGGGCGGCGACAAGTGCGCTCAGTTCGGATGGGCAAGCGGCGTGATGGCGGCCTCGAGCCTCAACGACTACGCGGAGCCCGCCGACGAGAAGCAGGTGTGGGACGTGTACGCCGGTAACGCCAGGGTGCAGCGCTGACGCCTGAATGGACGCCCTCTCCATCGCGGTCCTGGCCGCGCTATTCTGCCTCTCGGCGTTCTTTTCGGGCGCCGAGACGATTCTTTTCTCGCTCACCGGCGTCCAGCGCGCCCGCATACGCGCTCGCAGCGCAAAGGCGGACGCCCGCATCGGACGCTGCGTGGAGGACTCTGCCACGCTCCTCTCCACGGTCCTTGTGGGCAACACCTTCGTGAACTTCGCCGTGGCCACAATCGGCTACGGCCTCTTCGCAAAGGCCCTGCCTGCATGGGGCGGCTTCGTGGCGGTGCCGGTGATGACGGTGCTGCTGCTGCTCTTCGGCGAGATCACGCCGAAGCGCCTCGCGCTGCGGCACGCGGAGCGCCTGGCGCCTGCGTGCGCGCGAGCGATGCTGCTGTGCCGCGTCCTGTTCGCGCCTTTCAACAAAGTGTTCGCGTTCGCGTCGCGTGCGCTTGCGCCTGCGCTTGAGAAGGAGCGAAAGGCTCTTTCCGACGTGGAACTTGTCTCTGTGCTCGACGCCGTGAGCGAAAACGGAGGCGGCTTCTCGCCGGTGGACGCAGAGATGATCGAGGGCGTGCTGCGCCTCTCCGAGCTGCACGCGAACGACGAGATGACGCCTCGAGTGGACATCGAGGGGCTCGACTCTGACCGTCCGGACGAAGTGCGCCGCGCCACGCTCGCGAAGGCGCGCCACGCCTACCTTCCCGTGTTCCGCCGCTCTCCGGATGCGATCGAGGGCATCGTGGAGGCCCGTACGGGCAAGATCGAGGAGGCGTTCTTCGTGCCCGAGCAGGTCACGCTCGACGACCTTCTCGTTGCGTTTCGCAAGAGCGGCAAGCCGCTTGCGGTGGTGCTGGACGAATACGGCGGCACGGCCGGCATCATCACCCCTAACGACATCCTTGAAATCGTAGTGGGGCCGGGCGTGTTCTCAAGCCCCAACGACGAGCCTTCCATAAAGGAGACTGGGCGCAATGCATGGATCATCGACGGTCGCGCCAGTCTAGACGAGATAAACCGCGAGCTGGGAATCGAGCTCGAGGCCGGCGATGCCGACAGGCTCTCCGGCTGGGTGGCGTACCACGCCGAGAAGATTCCGCACATCGGCCAGCAGATCGAGGCCGACGGCTGCAGGGCCACGGTGCTGAGGCGGCGCAAGCGGCGAGTGGTGCAGGTGAAGCTGGAGGTGATGGAGTTTCCCAAGACGGCGAGCGACGAGGAGATGCTCGCGGAGACGGACGAGGCGGTGCAGCGCACGGAGGAGGACGAATGACGATTGCTCTTCTTGCGCTTGCTGTATTGCTTGCGCTCCTGCTGGCGGCGTTCTGCGCAGGGGCGGAGACCGGCATATTTTCGCTCAACCGCGGCAGAATCGTGCACATGGCGCGCGAGGGGAGCAAGGCGGCGATGATAATCGAGCGCGCGCTGCAGGAGGCATCGCGCACGCTTACGGGACTGCTGGTGGGGAACAACCTGGGGAGCGTGGTGTTTTCGTCCGCCTCCGCCGCGCTTGCCGAAAAGCTGTTCCCGGGATCGCTCGCGGCGCGCACGGCGTGGAGCTTCTGCGCGGCCTGCACGATGCTGGCGCTCGGCGAGTTCACTCCCAAGCTGCTGTGCGCAACGCGTCCGCTCGGGCGCATGCTTGACCTAGCGCCGCTCTACCGCCTGTACGCCATCGTGTTCGCGCCGTTCACGTCGGCGGCGATGTTCGTGACGGGACGCGCCTCGGAGAAGAAGGGCAAGGTGAAGGTGACGCCCGACGATCTTCTTGGTCTCCTGCGCGACCGCAAGAACGGCGTGCGCCTCACCGACTTCGAAAGCGCCCTCATAGCGCGCATTCTCGTGCTGCGCAAGAAGGGCGAGGCGGTGACCGCCGAGGGCCTTCTCAAGGCGCTGGACGAGACCGACTGAAGCTTGACCAAAGGAGGCAACTTAAGATGTTCACAGGCCTAGTGCAGAAGATCGGCACGCTGAGACGCGTCTCGCGCGGGCGCGGGCTCGTTCTGGAGTTCTCGTTCGATCCCTGGCCGGAGCCGCTGGTGCCGGGCGAGAGCGTGGCGGTCAACGGCGCCTGCCTCACCGTGGCGGCGTGCGATGCCACGCGCTTCACGGCGGACGTTCTTGCGGAGACCGAGCGCCGCACCTCTCTCGCCGGCCTTCTGCCGGGCGCGAAGGTGAACCTCGAGCGCGCGATGAAGGCGGGCGACCGTTTCGGCGGGCATGTGGTGCAGGGGCATGTTGACGGCTGCGGCGAGATCGCGGCGCGCATTCCGAGGGGACGCGACTTCGCGCTCAAGATATCCTGCCCCAGGGCGGTTGCCGCGGCGAGCGTGCTCAAGGGCTCCATCGCCGTGAACGGCGTGTCCCTCACGGTGAGCGGCCTTGGCGACGACTGGCTGCAGGTGGACGTGATACCAACCACGGCTGCAGAGACGAATCTTGGCGCGGCGAAGCCCGGCGACGTGGTGAACCTCGAGAGCGACGTGCTTGGCAAGTACGCCATACGCCATGCCGAGGCGGAGGTCGCCGACGAAGAGAGGGGCGGCGGCCTGACGATGGAGATGCTGGCCGAGAACGGTTTTATTTGACTTGGCGGCATAGTCCGTTTTGTGCTAGAATATCTGCCGTGGGGATACAGGCAAGGAAGGAAACGCGATGAAACTCAGCGCAAGAGGTATCTGCGCCGCCACTGCGGTGACGGCTTGCATGTGTGTTGTCTCGGCCGCGCATGCGGCAAGCCCGCACATCGGCTACATCTATCCGTCCGGCATCCAGGCCGGCGCCACAAACCGCGTGATCGTGGGTGGCCAGTTCATGTGGGGCGTGCGCGAGGCGATGCTGAGCGGCCCGGGCGGCGTACGCGTGACGGAGGTGGAGGCCGTGCCGGGCTTCCCCAACCCGACAGGCGACCAGCGGCGCTACCTCGTCAAGTGGCTAGCGCAGATCGCCGAGGGCAACCGCGAGCAGCCGCCGCTGCCCGTAAACAACGAGCATTTCAACGAATGGCGCAGCAATAGATGGTGGAGCGTACTTGGCACGCTCGACGCGCAGAAGATCTCGATCGTCGAGGACAACCTCTTCACACCGCGCAATCCGCTGCAGATGTCGCCGTCTATCGGGCAGAAGATGCTGGTGACGATCGTGGCCGACCGCGACGCGAAGCCTGGCGTGCGCGAATTCCGCCTGATAGGCCCAGGAGGCGTCTCCGAGCCCAAGCCGTTTCTCGTGACTGCGGCTCCGCACCAGGCGGAACCTCTCTACCGTCCGCCCATGCGCCAGATCAAGGAGCCGCCGACCGTGGAGCGCATACCGTCCGTGCTTGACGGACAGATCAGGCCGGGCTCCACAGACGTGTGGCGTCTCCCGGGATTGAAGAAGGGCAGGGTGCTCACGTTCCGCGCTCGTGCCCGCGAGTTCCAGCCCTACATCGGCGACGCAGTGCCTGGCTTCTTCAACCCCGAAATCCGCATCGTGAACGCGGCCGGGCGTGAAGTGGCGTTCGCCTCCGACTACTTCTACCATCCGGATCCTGTGTTGACGTTCACGGTTCCGGAGGATGGCGACTACGCTCTCGAACTGCACGACACCCTCTACCGCGGCCGGGCGGACTTCGTTTATTCCGTGCACATTTCCGAGGGCCCGGCGAAGCCGCCCGTGCGCAGTCTTTCCCTTGCGCCGCTTCCAAGGTATGCCGTGCCGCCGTCGTCGGTTGTCACGCAGTTCACCGGCGTCGTCAAGGCGCCTGGCGAGGTGTGCCGGCACAAGTTCAGCGTCGAGAAGGAAGGCAGATACGTCTTTGACCTGCTTGCGCGCCGCGTGGGCTCGCCTCTCGACGCGAGGGTGTGCGTGGTGGACGAGGCGGGGAAGACGGTTGCGCGCTTCAGCGACGTCACGAACACGGTGCACGTGGGCACGGTGATACAGGCGGAGTGCGATCCCATAGGCACCGTGAAGCTTGTGCCCGGCAAGTACGTGGCGAAAGTCATGGACGAATCCCGCAAGGGCGGCGGCGCGTACTTCTACACGCTGCGCATACACCGTCCCGCGCCACGCTTCGAGGTGTGGGCGAACTGCAGTGGCTTCGCGTTGAGGCCGTGGGGGCGCGCGAACATGCCCGTGGAGATCGTGCGCCGTGATGGCTTCGACGGCGAGATTCGCATTGAGGAGAACGATTTCTTCAAGTTCAAGCCCAATGTGATTCCGGCGGGCTCCAATTCCGTCGTGGTTGCCGCCATCTCCAAGCGTCGTACGGCCTGCAATCCAACGAACATCGTCATCTGGGCTTCGTCCGTGCAGAATCCCAAGCTGCGCGCCACCGTTTCGCCAGCCAACAAGTACAACCAGGCGTTCGCTTGGGACCACTATGTGCCCGCAGGCAGCTTCGTCTTCCGCGGCTTCCCCGCGCCGCCTCCGAAGAAGCCCCAGCCCAAGAAATCCCAGCCGCCCGCAGCCGCCGCGGCCAAGCCCGCAGCACCTGCAAAAGCTGCAAACCCCGCAATGCCTCAGCCGAAGCCGGCCAAGTGACGCATCGATGAGGATACTTCTCGCAGAGGACGAGCCATTCGTACGCGAGGGGCTTGTGGCCCTGCTCGAAAGCGAGGGCTACGAGGTGAATGCCGCGAAGGACGGCGAGGAGGCGCTTGCGATGTTCAGGGCGCGCCGTCCCGACCTTCTTCTTCTTGACGTGATGATGCCCGGTCTTTCAGGCTACGACGTGTGCCGCAAGGTGCGCGCAGAGGACGAGACGTTGCCGATACTCTTTCTCACCGCGAAGGACGGCGACGCGGACGAGCTGATCGGACTTGGCCTTGGCGCCGACGACTACATCTCGAAGACAGCCTCCGAACGCGTCAAGCTCGCCCGCATCGCCTCCGCGCTGCGCCGAGCCTCCGCGCAGGAAGGTCTCTCGCAGGGCGACTTCACGTTTGGCTCCTGGGCTGTTGACGCAGCCAACTGTCGCCTCGTGCGCGGTGTGGAGGTGGTTGAGCTCTCCACGCGAGAAGTCGAGATTCTCCGTTGCCTGCGCCAGAAACCAGGTGAGATATTTTCGCGCGACTATCTCATCACGCGCTTCTGGGGCGTCGATTTCGAGGGCTGCGAGAATGTGCTCACGGTCACGCTACATCGCCTGCGCGAGAAGCTGGGTTCTGACGCCCCGCGCATCGCCACCGCGCCCCGTAAAGGCTACTTCTACGCACAGTCATGCCCAAGATGATCGCCAAAGTGAGGAGGAGAGCATTGCCGCTGGCGTGTGCGGCGATGGCGTTGCCGCTTGCCGCCGAGGCGAATGCGGGCACGCCTCTCATGTGGAGTACAACAGTTCATCTTGTGTTTGGAAATCTCCTCATCGGCGTGGCCGAGGGGCTCATGCTCAAGCTCTTTTCGCCGAAAAGGAAATGGTGGGCGTGCGTTCTCTTGATGGTGGCCGCGAACTACATATCGGCATGGCTGTTCGCGGGGACGGCATTGGGGGCTGTTGTGCGGATCGGCAATTGGGCTGGTATTGAGCATGTAAAGCTCGTGTTCTGGGGCGCGGTTGCGGCGGCGTATCTTTTCACCGTCGTAGTGGAGGCGCCTTTCGTGTGGCTTGCATTTCGAGGAGGCGATAATTGTCTCAAGCGCGTTGTCAAGGCGTCTTTCGTCGTTCAGGGCGCTTCATACGTGGTCCTCTTCGGCTTCTACTCGCTTTTGAGCGTTACGTCGTTGCTTGATGTCAAAGTGGTGGATGCTGCATCTATGGATATTCCGGACAATCTGACGTTGAAGTACCAGGGCCGAAACGGCAGATGGTAT
>CAMIVJ010000072.1 GCA_946401765.1 uncultured bacterium
ATTTCGGCCACCTGCTTGCGGAGCTCCTCACTGCGCCTCTCGTTCACCGCGAGCTGGTTCTTGTAGGCATTCAAGTTGCCGCGCGCAGTTGAGAGAGCGTGAGACACGGCATCGACGAAGGCCTTTTTGGCCGACTCAAGCTCCTTCTCCTTCGCCTTCACGGCAGGGTGCTGGCGCGTGAGGGTGGAGAGCATCTGGTTGAGGCCCTGGTTGGCCTGCTGGAGTGCACTGTAGGCGCCGCCAATCTCGGCGGAGCGAGGGATGGAGGAGGGGAGCGACGCGAAGTCGTCCGGCTTCTCCTGCGCCTTCTCAAGCACGGACACCCACTCGGACGCCGCGGTGATCTCGCTCTGGAAGCGCAGGATGTCCGTTGTGGCGCCCCTAAGCGACGTCTGCATGAGTTCGCGGGAGGCGGTCATCTCGTCGATCTTGTTCTCGGTGCGGAACTTGAGCAGGCGCTTGGAGATGTCCTCGTCCACACGTCTCTGGTTCGTCACCTGTTCGGTGATGCGCGTCACCGCCTTGTCGCAGCGCGCCTTGTTCTCCTCCTCCGTGTAGGTGTCGATGGCGGATGCGTATGCGTTTGCGATGGCGGCGGCCAGCTGAGGGTTCGTGGACCTGACGGCGATGGTGATCAGGCGCGAGTGGCGCACAAGCTCCAGTTCAGAGCCGGCAACCGTCTCGATGATCTCCTTGTCGGTGGTGGTTGAGGCAGGGTAGTTGGCGCGGTACTGCTGCACGACCTTGGTTACGATCTTGTCCGAGCGCCAAGCGGAGAGGCGCGTGTTGAATATCTCCTCGTAGCTGCCGGCGTCGAAGAGCTGGTCGGCGTTAGTGTCGATGTTCTTGAAGGCGCGGCGGTTGCGGGTGTCCATCGTGAACTCGCTTCTCGCCTCGTAGATGGTGGGCGAGATGCGGTACACGGCAAAAGCGGCCACGAGGCCCACGAGAAGGAACACGAGAACGGATATCCAGCGCTGGGTGATGACGCGAAGCACGCGGCCGAGCGTGATTGTGCCGATGATCGAGTCGGCGTCCTGCGAGTTCGACTGTCCGCCATAGGAGCTGCCGTATGCGCCGCCGCCATAGTAGTACGGCGTGGATCCGTAGTACGCCGGCTGCGAGGACGATCCATAGTATATGGGGGCGGACTTTGACGTACCGTAGTAAAGCGGCTTCTGTCCGTATGTTGACGAGGACGATGATGATGATGCCATAGTCACTTCTCCGAAGAATGATGTTCGTGCCCGTGTTCCGAGTGGCCATGCGACGAATGGCCATGAGAATCGTGGCGGTGAGACGAATGATGATGCGACGAACTTTCGTCCGACGAGTGATGATGGTGATGGTGGTGGTGGTGATGGTGGTGGTGCTCCTTGGGCTCTTCTGGCTCAGGCTCGGGCAGCACGATGTCATCGGAAGAAGAGGCGCCGGGGAACGAGGAGCCAGCGAGCACCAGAGGCACGACGCATGTGAGAATTATCGTTCCAACCGTGAACACGGGCGAGATGGCCGCCTCCAGCGCTATCAGAACGATCGAGAAAGGAAGACACCACACAATCGGCGGCATGGCCAGCATGGCACGACGAAGGGAATGCGACTTGCCGAAGCGAACGAAGAAGCGCACGCACTGCACCACGAAGGCGGCCGCGAGAAGGCCAAAGCCCACCGCAAGAAGCAGGCAACCGCCGATGCCGCGCTCCGCTAGGATTGTCCAGTAGCTGTTCGTGGCGAACATTGGCTTCAGCGGAAGATGCGTCCAGTCCTCCTGCTCCGCGATGAACGGAATGCGCAACCCGAATGCGTCGCTGCCAACGCCGAACCAGGGACGATCCTGCCACATCTCACGCGCAATGCGGGAAAGCACTTCCGACTGGCTCTTGTACGCCTCCGGAAACGAAAGCGCGGAATTCATTATGAAAGCGCGCCTGCGGATGAAGAACTTAGGATCCATGAAAGCCATGGCCATGAACACCGGAACGGCCACTGCGAGAACGGCCAGCACAAGATAGCGCACCATGGCGCCCATCGACGCGTTCTGCGCCACATAGAGGCAGCAAAGCGTAAGCGTGGCAAGTGCAAGCACGCCCCACGCGGCGGCAACAAGAGGAGGGGCGAAGTACATGAGAGCGGCTATGTTGCCAGCTACGCTTAGAATATGCGGAATGCGCGAATGCGTCCACTTTCTCGCCTCGGCTGCCGCGGCACTTGCGAGGCCCGCCACAAGCCACACGCCGAAGGACGACGCCCAGAACGGAGCGGAGTCAAATCCCATGTCGGCTGAGGCTGCTACAAAATCCTTGTTTCCTGCGCAGGCACTGATAATGGCAACCAGCCCCCCGAGGCCCGACACCATGCCGCCCACAACGCCGAACACCACTCGCCCATGCGTGCCCAGAGCGTCCTTCACTCCCAATGTGACGATTGCCGCCGCAAGCGTCACGGCGAAAGGCAGCATTCCGGCGCCCTTGGCGCTCGCCGGAAATCCCGGCCACGGCGGTTCCTTTACGAACCACCTCACCTTCTCCACGTCGTATTCAAGCGCAATGCCCGTATTGGCCCATCTTAGCAGCGCATACAGAATCGCAAGCACCATGAACCAGAACACTGGATCGACAAGCAGCTCGTGGCGCAGGCGAACGCGGGAACTGGAGATGTGTTCGCCGCGGCGCAGATCGGGCTGAGTGAAAAACCAAGCCGCCCCGAACGCGCTCAGCCATAAGATGACTGAAGCCAGCGTCGTGGCGGCGGTCAGAAACGGCGTCAAGGCGAGCGGCAGGGCGGCCAACAGCGCAAGATGTACGGCCAACCCGTATTTTGAGAAGAACCTAAGGATCATCTAACCACGCTCACCCGCGCCAATTACTAGTAGTGGAAGCGCACGCCGACCGTACCGCGGAAGCGGTCATAGTCGTAGCTGCTATGGCTCTCGCACCAGTTCTCCTCCCACGTGAAGTTCGCATACAGCGAGATGTAGCGGTTCACCGTGTAGTCGGCGCCTAACCGCACTGAGAGAAGATATTCGTCATAGTCGTTGTAGCGGGCGAGGTAACGGTCGGAATAGACATTCTCCTCAAGACGCCACGAGACGTTGCCGTGGAGGGTGAGCTTGTCGTTGTTGCCGGGCTTATAGGAGACGCCGCCAGAGAGAGCGTACACCTTGATGGCCTGGCCGAGCGTACGCTCGGAGGGCTGGTAGTAGCTGTTGCCCAAGAGCGAGAACTGCATCGTCCTGGTGGCGCGCCAGTTGGCGGAGAGCTGATAGGTCCAGCCGCAGTCCACATTGTCATGGCCGCCGTAGGAGAGCTGGGAAACGCCCATCAGCACACGGTACTTGATGCGATCGCTCTCGAGGAGATGGCTGCCAACACCACCATGCACGCTCCAGACATGGCTGTCGTTGCTGTAGTGCTTGTAGCCGTTGTGGCCCTTCTTCTGGGTGTAGTCACTATAGCCGCCCTGGATGAGAATATCAGTCCACGGAGAAAGCACATAGCCGGCACCAGCGGCGACCGCACGCTGCGACCATCCGTACAGAGGCGCGTACTTGGCGGTATCGTTCTTGTAGTCCAACCAGTTGTACTGCCCCAGCACCTCGGCGTGGAAACGCTCATTGAAGCGACGCTCCAGAAGGCCGGAGACGTCCATCCTCTGGCGGTCACGCCAAACGCCGCGGCCATCGCGGCCGTTGATGTCGTCGTTCTGTGCGAAGTAGGCGAAACGCTCTGCGATCTTCAGATTCCAGCCTCTACCGTCCTCGCCGACATTGGACCAATCGTACGCAAGGCTCTCGCCGTAGCTGTTCTCGCCAAGACGATTTGAGAAACGCGTGTAAGCGTTATAGCGATACCAAAGAGTCCCAACTAGGGCCCAGCGTTCACCCTCCCAGCGGAAGTTGGCGCCGGGATTCACGCAGAAGATGCTGTCGTAGTCCGCCTTGTGGGCGGTGTCTATGTTTGAATCGTACGTGTATGAAAGCGCCACATAGGGCTTGATTGTGAGATGGTTGTCGAAGAAGTGGAAACCCTGGGGCTTCGACGCTTCGCTGCCATCGCCAGGATTGATTAGTTCATCCGCAAAGCAAGCGCCTACGCCTGCGAACACGGCCATGCCAATGATGAGCTTTTTCACTGTTGTATCCTCTCTTTAAATCCGGCAACTATTAATGCGAATTGAGCCCCTGGCCGTCATACCCTGTAGGCTCAGGCTCCTTGACGCCGCCGCCTTTGCGGCCATGCTTGTAATAGGGACTCTCCTTGTTGTTCACAAGAGCACGGGGCACACGGTTGACGCCGATGTCGGCAGCGAGTTCGTTCGGTCCAACGCCCGCCATCACAGGGGCTTCAAACGAGCCTGCACCCATGCGGCCAGTAGGCGTGCCGTCCTTGGCAGTGGTGAGCTCGCCAAGCATCGCAACGCCCACATCAGGACCACCGGTGGTCATCACAGGCGTGGGAAGGCCAGGTTCGCCGAGAACGGAAGTCACGCCGTCGCCCTTGCCGCCAGCTCCTGTGCCAGTACCTGTAGCACCTGTCTTGGCAGTCGTAGCTCCGGTCGCCGCCTTGCTACCACCGTTGTTGGCAGCGTTGCCACCATTATTTCCAGCGGCGCCTCCGGCAATTATGGATGCCACTATTGCACGGTCGGGCTCGTCGCCAGCATTGGCGGCGGCGAGAATCGGATCGTAGTTCTTGTCAAGCGCAGGGCCAACCCACTCCTTGGCCGCGAGATCGCGCGTCTTGGCGTCGGGGATCTGGCTCAGCATCGTGTTGATGAGATCCTTGGGCGGATCCTTCTCGTTCGAGGCCTGCAGGAACGTGATGGCCGCCATCGCCTCGCGCACTCCGCCATTGTTCTCCGCCTTCTCGCAGCGCTCGCTGATGGCGTGGAGCGTGTTGGTGGAGATGGTGATGAACTTCTCCCTGTCCATGTTGCCACGATTGAGCGGACCGCCAGGGCCGGAGAGCGCCTCGGCGAACTGGGGAAGGTACTCGGGCGGCAGCGTTGCGAACGCCTCCGCGATCACGGCGTTTGCCGCGCGCTTCTCCTTGTTCTGCGCCATCGCCGCCTTGATGCCGGCGATGTTCGCCTGAATCGCAGCGGCAGCCTTCTGCTCGGCGGAGCCGGGCAGGGCGGCGATCGAGGCGTTGACCTTGCCGATCAGCTCCTTCTGGTCGTCCGCTGACAGCTGCGACATCACGGAAGACATCGTAGCTGGGTTGGTTCCACATTCGCCGACCTTCTGAAGCCACTGCTCGCGAGGCATGGCACCCGCCCCCTGGGCGAATATCGGCGCGGCGACAAGCGCAAGGGCGCAGATCGCCATCATTTTCATCCACTGCATCTTCATATGCATTCTCCTTTCACGTTAAGAAAATTCTCTTGTCAAATCAATAGTCAAATCAATAATACGACACTGGCACCCACACCACGTCGCCAGCCTTCAGCACCATGTCCTTGTCGGGACGGCCGTCCTTGCCGATCTCCTCAAGGTCCACAAAAGTCTTCTTCTGCGTGCCGTCCGGCATGCAGCGCGTCACCTGGATCTTGTTCTTGTTGGCCATCGAAGTGACGCCGCCAGCCACCATGAGCACGCGCGTGAGATTCATCTCCTCGGTGGCCGGCATGTCAACTGGCCCAGGCCTGCGCACTTCGCCAAGCACCGTGATAGTACCCCAGGGCGACACCATGTTCTGCCCCGGCGAGTATATGAACGTGGCGGTGACTGTGGGATCCACGTAGAACTCCTTGTACGCCGCGGTGATCTTCTGCTGCAACTGCATGAGAGAGAGCTGGTCAACTTTGATTGATCCGATCAGCTCCATCGTGATGCATCCCTCGGCATCCACGAAGTACTGCTTCGAGTCGCGGTTCGTAATCCCGGAAGCCGTCACCGTGATGGCCAGCGCCACGCCAGGGCGCACACGCGGACCTGGCCATATCGTGGCCTCTACGCCAGGGCCATCCGGCATCTGGGGCCTCGAATTGAATATCTTGTTGTAGACATCAGTCAACGTCTGGCACCCTCCCGTGCCGAAGAGCACGAGAGACGCAATTGCGCAGAGCGCGATTCTGTACAATTTCAAGGTCATTTTAAAGCTGCTATGTCGTTCAAAGGGTCTACCACCCCTAAGAGCAAACTGCATTATACGCTTTTCTCAGAAATAAGGCAATAGGAAAATTTAGGAAAACGAACTGCCGTCTTGGACAGACGGCAGCCCGTCCCTGAAAAGCGGGCGTTACGCCTGCTCCTCCGCCGAGTCGTCGAGGATCTCCACCTTGAACGGAGCGACCACGCCTTCGTCGAGCGTGATCTTGCCGTCGAACGTGCCGACTTCCTTGAGGTGGTCGGGCAGGTTGAGCTGCGAACGCTCCACCTTCACGCCGCGGTTCGCCTCGATGGCGGCGATGATGTCCGCGGCAGTGACGCTGCCGTAGAGCTTCTTGCCGTCAACCGTCTGGGCCTTGACCGTGACGCTTAGGCCGGTGAGCGTGGCAGCCACCTTCTCGGCGGCGGCCTTGCGGGCCTTGCGCTCCTCGGCGCGCTGCGCCTCAAGCTTGGCGAGCCTGCGCTTGGAGGCCTCGGTCACCGGGGCGGCATATCCCTGCGGAAGCAGGAAATTGCGCGCGTAGCCAGCGGCCACCTTCACGATCTGCCCTGACTTGCCGAGGTTCTTCACGTCGGCCATGAGCATGACTTCTTTCATCTTTGTCATCTTGCGCGTTCCTTTCTCAGGCCATGAGGCCCATGTTGCGCGCGCGGCGCACGCCCTTCTTGATCTGGCGCTGCTGCATCGCTGTGACTCCGGTGACGCGGGCGGGTATGATCTTGCCGTACTCGGTCACGTAGCGCTTGAGCAGCTCGATGTCGTTGAGGTCGATCTTGTCGTTCGCGGGAATCGAGGGACGACGGCGGGAGCCGAACTCCGAACGGTCCTCGCGGTCCTGACGGTCGCTTTTCTTCTGATAGGCCATTTTCTAGTTCCTTGATTTATGATTGTCTGTTAAAACGGCATGGTGTTGTCGTCGTCATAGCCGTCGCATTCGCCCTGCGGGGCGTTCTGCGCCGGCGCGCTCGGGCCGATGGGCTCGCCCGTGAGGCGGCTCTGGTTGGGAGCCGGCAGCGGGAGGAACTTCACGGTCATGGCGCGGACTTTCAGCTTCTGGTGCTTCTGCCCGTCCTTCTCCCATGAATCCATCTGGAGGCGTCCCTCCACCAGCACGGACCGCCCCTTGCGGAGATACTGGCCGCACAGCTCGGCGAGCTTCTCCCACGCATCGACTTCCACGAACGTGGGGATGTCCACCATGTTCCCGTTGCGGTCTCTCCTGCGCTCGTTGAGCGCGAGAGCGAATCTGCACACCTTCGTGGCGTTCATGCCCACCGTGCGGACCTCGGGGTCGCGGGTGAGATTGCCCATCAGGATCACTTTGTTAAAAGACGGCATGTCTCTTCTCCGCCGTTACTGAACCGCCTCCGGGGCGGGTTCCGCGGACTCGGCCTCTGCCGCTTCCCTCTGGGCCTTGAGTGCCGCACGAGCTTCGGCGGCCTCTGCCTGGCCGGCGAGAATCTGCTCGCGGCGTTCGTCCACCGCGAGGATCTGCACGCGGAACACCTCCTCGACGAGGCGATAGCGGTTCACGAGCTCCTTGACCTTCGAGGGGTCGAGCTCGAAACGCACCATCACGTACACGCCGCTCTCGCGCTTGCGCATGCGGCGCGCAAACGGACGCTTGCCGAGCACCTCCTGGCTGAGAATGACGCCTTCAAGGCGCGTGATCTCCGCCACTGCCTTCTGGATGTAGGAATCCAGAACGTCGTCCTTCGCCTGTCCGGCGAAGATGTAAAAACCATCGTACTTCTTCATTTGTCGTCTTCCTTCCCGGCCGCGGCGGACTCTGCAGTCCAGCCGTTGTACCGGTTCATCGCGGTTTCAGCACTTTCAAGTTCAATTGTCCCGATAGCCTTGACTGCCTGCGCCACCACCTCGTCCATCACGCGGCGGTCAGCCGGCGAGAACTTGCCGAGCACGTGGCCGATGACGTTCGCGCGTTCGCGCGAGTCGCGGCCCACGCCCAGGCGCAGCCGAACGAAGTCCGGCGTGCCAGTGCGCTCGATCACGCTCTTCAGGCCGTTGTGCCCCCCTGCCGAGCCTCCTTTTCTCACGCGCATCTTCCCCACGGGGAGGTCGATGTCGTCGGAGACCACCAGAAGGTCCTCCGCGGCCTTGGCGTTGTGGTACTTCACGACGGGCGCCACGCAGTCGCCGCTCAGGTTCATGTAGGTCATGGGCTTCACCAGCACAACCTTCATTCCGCCAAGCATTCCCGCGGCAAGCTCCCCGCCGAACGAGGACGAAGCCTTCCAGGACGCGCCGATCTCGCGCGCCAGCGCATCCACGACCTCGAAGCCGATGGAGTGCGGCGTGTTCGCGTATTCCGCGCCCGGATTGCCAAGTCCTGCGATAACCTTCATCAAAGCACCGGAACTTCCCTAAACTACTTCTTCGCCTCCGCCTTCGCGGTAGTGGCGTCTTCCTTGCCCTTCTTGATCACCTCGGGCGCCTTCTCGCCCGCGGCAGCCGCGCCGGCAGTCGCGTCGGCGCCCTCGGGCGCCTTGACCACCGCGGCGGCATACTCGCCGCGCGTGACAAGGGTGAACTTGTCGCCAAGCTGAAGATCGCGCACGAAGAGCGTCTGGTCAAGACCAAGCGCGGAGACGTCCACGTCGAACTTCTCCACGATGTCCGTGGGAAGGCATTCCACCTCGATGGAGCGAAGCACCTGCTCCAGCACGCCGCCGCCGAGCTTCACGCCCACGGCCTCGCCGACGAGACGCAGCGGCACCGTCACGCGGACCTTCTGCGAAAGCGACACCTCGCTGAAGTCCACATGTATCGGCGTGCCGGCGAGAACGTCGTTCTGCATCTCGCGCAGAAGCGCCGGAACCTCCTTGCCCTGAACGTCAAGCGTAACCAGCAGCTGCTTTCCGCTGCGGCCCCGCATCGCCATCATGAACTCGTGGGCGTTGAACTTAATCAGCTTCGTGCCGCCCTTGTTCATGCTCATCACCGACGCCGGCACAAGGCCAGCACGGCGAAGCCGGCGGACTGCCGCTGTACCCTGCTCGGTACGCTCCTCCGCCTTGATCCTGATCTGATCCATTCCTTTTTCTCTCTTCGTTTACCCCGCCTGCTCTCACGCACACACGCTACCCTCGGCGGTCAAAGGAAATAGTATATCATAAAAATGCACACTTGTGGGGGACAAAATGAATTTTGTGTGATTTTCTGGTGTCTGTTGTAATTCACAGCCCTGGATAAGCACCATAAAACCCTACATGTTGTGTTAGACAACGGAAACGTCACACAAGATATTGTGCTTTTGCCATTGACCCCATCACCCGACTATGATATACTTGCATATCGTTTTCACGAAACGGAAGTTCGGTGCAAATCCGACGCAGTGCGAACTGCTGTAACCGGTGACAAAGCGCGCGACGGCCACTGGGGCAACCCGGGAAGACCGCCACATTTCATGCGCCCGGAAGCCAGAAGACGTCGCGGAAACAAAAAGAAGGATCCGCCCATTCATGAACATCATCAAACGAGACGGCTCTCAGGCCGTATTCGACTCCGCCAAGATCGCCGCCGCCATCCGCAAGGCAAACGCCACCGTCGATGACGCAGACAAGCTCACAGAAGCCCGCATCGACCGCATCGCAGACCAGATCGAACAGTTCGCCGCATCGTTCGACCGCGCCCTCGGCGTCGAGGAAATCCAGGACATCGTTGAGACCAAGATCCAGGAGGCCGGCGCGCACCTCGTGGCAAAGAAGTACATCACCTACCGCTTCGTGCAGGACCTCAAGCGCCGCAGCAACACCACCGACGGCGAAATCCTCACCCTCATCAACTGCACCAACGAAGAGGCCAAGCAGGAAAACGCCAACAAGAACCCCACCATCAACTCCGTCCAGCGCGACTACATGGCAGGCGCCGTCTCCAAGGACGTGACAAAACGCCTGCTCCTTCCGGAGGAGGTGGTGAAGGCCCACGACGCCGGCATCCTCCACTTCCACGACATGGACTACTACGCGCAGCGAATGCACAACTGCGACCTCGTGAACCTCGAGGACATGCTCCAGAACGGCACCGTCATCAGCGGCACCACCATCGACCGCCCCCACTCCTT
>CAMIVJ010000073.1 GCA_946401765.1 uncultured bacterium
GTCGACTCGAACGAATTCGCGTTCGTGACCTGCGCGATGCAGTGCTTCAAGCAGGCGTTCCTCAAGGCGAAGCCGCAGCTCCTCGAGCCGATGATGGACGTGGAAGTCGCAGTGCCCGAGACGTACATGGGCGCGGCGAACGGTTCCATCAACCAGCGTCGCGGCCGCGTGGAGGGCATGGAGGACCGTGCCGGCGTGAAGCTCATCAAGGCCACCGTCCCGCTGGGCGAGATGTTCGGCTACTCCAACGCCATCCGCACCGTCACCCAGGGCCGCGGCACGTTCACGATGATCTTCAAGCAGTACGAGCCCGTTCCCGCCTCGATCGCCAAGACCGTGATCGAGAAGCGCATCAAGGAAGGCAAGGTGCGCGCGAGCGCAGAATGACGATTTTCGGCCATCGCGCGCCGGCACGTGATTCCTAGCACGTGGAAGGTTGCGCGTCTGGCTCGAAGAACAATACAGAGTGCCGTTCCCGTTCGGGAGCGGCGCTTTTGTTTCCCCCCAATTTCCATATTTCCTTTCCCAGAAGGACGGAAATGTGATAAAATATGAATTTGTTTTCCCATGTCACTAAGGAGGATGATGATAATGGACTTGACAAATATGGCCGCCAGATGGACCGCCGCTGCCGTGATGTGCATGGTGGCGGGATCGAGGGCGTTGGCCGACGAGCCAGCGCTTGCGCTTTCGCGCAGCGGCGGCGCGATCACGGTGTCGGTGCCCGCAAACTCATACGACGACACGTCGAAGCTGTACCTCGTCTGGGGCTCTGGCGACAGCGGCGAGAAGTTCTCCGCATGGCCGCGGACGAACCACCTCGAATACAACGGCGCGATATCGTCCGCCGCCGCGACGTACCAGTTCAGCGACGCGGGAATCCCTGCGGGCAGCGTGGTGCGCGCGATCGTCACCTCCGACGTTCGCCTGATCGACGGCTGGGTGTCGCTTGGGAACGGGCAGTACATCAACACCGGAATAAAGGGCAATGCGGCGTACGGCGTTGACTTCCGCTACCGCCGCACCGGTGCAAACGGGAACTGGGCCTCCGTAATCGGAAGCCGTTGCGACAACTTCACGGTGGGACAGCACGACAACACCTCGAACAAATTCTACCTCCGCTACCGCACGGGCGAGGCGGGCAACCCCATGTTCACCATCAGCGACACGTCTGTTCCTCACACTTTCAAGATTTTCAACAGGACATGCTGGCTTGACGGAACACAGGTGAAGAAAGATCTGGCCGAAGGTACAATCGGAACCGACGGCGACGACATTCTTGTGGGATCCTCGAGCAACGGAAGCAACACGTCCGGACGCTACTGCTACGGTGAGTGGCATTATGTGAGGGTGTTCGACGCAAACGGCTATGACATGCTGCACCTCGTTCCCGCGATTCGCGGCAACTCGTCTTCTCCTGAAGGTGTGTTCTACGACAAGGTTACGGGCAAGTGCTTCGCGAACGCCGGATCGGGCTCGCCCGGCTATGACGCGTCGGCAACCGTGATCGAGACGATAAAGTTCACAACGGCCTGCTCGGCGGCGTTTCCCCTTGGCATGACGGCTCTCTGGACGGGCGCGGGCGATCTCACGAACGTGAATGACCCGGCGAACTGGACGTGCACCGACTCGTCTGGCGCAGTGGTGGCCAACGCCGTGCCGGACGTCAACACGATAGTCTCCGTGAAGAACGCTACGAACTTCAGCGTCCCCGCCGGGCAGAAGCTTGCGTACAACGAGCTCAACTTCGAGAACTGCTCTCTCGCCGCCGACTGCGACTGGCGCGGACTCTCCTCGGTCGACACCGTCGGCTACGGCGTCACGCTCCAGTACCTCGACGCGCCAAGGGGCGCCTACGTTGACACCGGCTTCGCCCCGAACAACAACACGCGCGTCGTATTCGACATCACCGTGCGCGGCACGCTGGAGTCATGGTTTGGCATAACCGACGACAGCTCTGGAAACTGGTGGAAGACAAAGTGTTTCGGTGTGAGCAACGATGGCGTAAACGTCTATTCTGGCTTCGGCAATTCAGGCGGCGGAAATGGTTCCCCTGTGGCTGTCGGGCGACACACTCTAGATTATGACAAGGGCGTGTTCAAGGTGGACGACGTGACGCATACGTCGCGCTCAGGACAGACGTTCCAGTTGACGCGCACCTTGTACCTCTTCGCCGATCATCGTCCGAACGACGTCAACATCAAGAACAACAATCCGCCTGTCCGTCTCCATTCGTGCAAGATCTACGACAACGACGTTCTTGTGCGCGACTACGTTCCCGTGCGGAATGGCGACGCAGTTGGCCTCTACGACAGGGTGAACGGTCAATTTGCCATGAACATAGGAAGCGGCGCGTTTGCGGCGGGACCTGTCATCGGCGAGAAGGTCGGATTCTATCCAGTGACCGGTCCGGCGGCGATAGATGCGACGATCGACCTCGCGGGACATTCCCTCGCGCTCGCGCACGCGGCGGGCGACGGTACGATCACGGACACGATCGGCGGCGGCGAGCTGCACTTCGATGTTGCGAGCGGCGAGACCGTTGAGAACAAGTCTCTGGTCTTCACTGGCCAGTTGAAGCTCGTAAAGGACGGCGCGGGCACGTTCTTGGGCACGAAGGCGGACCAGTCGTACACGGGCGGGACGGTGGCCAACGCCGGATGGCTCAAGCAGGGCGCGTACAGCGGCTCTTGGGGCCCCCACAAATCGCTCATCACAATCCAGACGGGCGCAGGCTTCGACTGGAACGGAAAAGTCAACGACAGCAGCACCACGGCCTATAGCTTCAAGATCGCAGGCACCGGCCCGGACGGCGACGCGGCGATGAAGACGTCCGTCGATCTCGGCGGCAACTACTGGAACGCGAATTACATAGCGGATATGGAGCTTGACGGCGACGCTACGGTCAAGGCATGCCAGACGTACCTGAGAGTCTATGGCTTTGTATATCGCAATGCATTCGGACACAATCTCAACATGAACGGTCACACGCTGACCGTGGCGGCCGGCGACTCCTTTGCATTCCGCGGTGTGACGGCGACTGGCGGCGGAACAATCGTGTCCGTGCCGGACACGTCAAGCGACAAGGGCATGCGCCGTCTCTCGTTCTACGGAGCAACAAACGACCTTTCCACCACCACGCTCGATGTCCACGATAGATGCGGCCTCAACCTGGAGGTGTGCGTCATAGTGAAGGACTTCATCGACCGCCGCACGTTGCAGTGGAACGATGGAACAAAGGACAACAATGGCGTGGCGACGAATAGAGAGAGCTCCGACGGAAAGCTGGTCGTGCTTGGCCGATTCCAGCCGGCGACGACGAACGTTCTGAGCAATATCACTCTCGGCGACGAAACGCATCTTTCGCCCACTCTCGACTTGAGCTTGATAGTAGATGCCTATGAAGTGGCGTCGGACGACAGGGCGATGAGCTTTTCGGAAGGCGCTGCAGTGACTGTCGATGTGGGCGCGCGCGCTGTTGCCGTGGGCGACAAGCTTGTTTCGTGGAGCGCCATTCCCGCCTGCACCTTCACGCTTGTCTATTCCGGCGAGGAGCGTCCGATCGAGGCCGTGGCGCGTGCCGACGGACTCTACGTGAAATCAACGGTCGTTCCCGCGTATGCGACGCTCGACCTTTCGGGCGATGTGCCGGAGTGGAAGTTCTTCGGCGCGGACGGATCGCCCGTGCCGGACTGGGAAGAGGGCGTCACTTCGGAGATTCAGGTGAGGTTTTCGTCGTACGAGGAGTACGCTGCGATCAAGGCGCAGAACGTGAGTCCGGTCGAATACCTTCTCGCCGGCAGCTTCACGCTGCCAGAGGGAACGGGTACCTTCGACATGAGCGATGGTTTCCCGTTCGCGGCCACGCCCGGCATCACGATCGACGTTGCAGGACGCAGTCTGAAGCTGCCGAACTCGCTGGTGGGTGGCGTAATCGCGTTCACCGTCACATCGTCCGTGGATGGTGGCGAACTGATCGTCGAGGTTGCTGCAAACGAGACGATCGAGAACACGGTCATGGCGCTCACGGGTTCGCTCAAGCTCACGAAGACCGGCGCAGGCATGTTTGTCGGCTCAAAGGCGGACCAGACGTACACGGGCGGCACGGTGGTGAACGCCGGCATTGCGCAGAGTGGCGCGTACAACGGCGCGTGGGGTCCGTCCAGAGCGCTTATAACGATCAAGGACGGCGCGGCGTTCGACTGGAACGGCATGGTGGACGGAACGAGCGTCGCATACGATTTCGTCGTGCAGGGTGCGGGTCCGGACGGCTCGGGCTGCATGTTCTCCTCGCGGAGACATTTGCCGAACAACTGGTGGCAGATGAACGTGATCGGCGACTTGGAGCTTGCGGGGAACGCGGTGTTCAAGACACTGGGCACGGTCGAGAGAGATGTGTGCCCCACGCCGGGGCTAGAGTACAGCGGGGACGATGCCCATATCCTGAGGCTGAACGGGTATACGCTCACGATCAACGGCGGACCGAGATTTTCGATGCGCTGCGTCCGCACTGTCGGCGCCGGCACGGTAGCGGTGCGGCAGGTCGAGGGAACTCCAAGCATCAGCGCGTTCTCGTTCTACGGCGGCGCCAGCGATCTTTCGTCGGCGACGGTGGACGTCGGCGAGAATTGCGGCTCGAATGTCGAAATCGGCTTCAAGGTTGGCACGTACATCGACAGGCGTACGGCGCCGGGCATATACGTTTCAAATGCGAAGGTGACGGTTCTCGATTGTTTCCGCCCGACGGCGACGGAGCTTTTCAAGACCCTCGAACTTGGCGACGAGACGCACCTTTCGCCTACGCTCGACCTCGGTTCGGTGACTGGATGCTACACGATTCCCGCAAGCGTCTACGCGCTCACGTACGCGTCCGGCGCGCAGGTGAACGTGAACCTCATCGGAGAGCGCGAAGACCTGATGACGCTTGCGGCCGTGAAGGACGAGGACGGCAAGCCCAACGGGTACGTGCTCACCTGGCCTGCGAAGCCGGAAAACGTTGAATTTGCGCCTTCTGCCGAAACGAAGGCTGCCGGCTTCAAGCTTCTGGCGAACGAGAAGGGGCTTCTTTTAACCCGTAAGATGGGCACCATGCTCATCGTCAGGTAGCGCATTGGAGCTTGACGAGGCATACAAGCTGATCGAAAGGGCTGCAGCGGCCGGGCGCGTCGTCTTGCGCACGCATTCGCTCGGCGATCCGCCCCAATTTCACATTTCATAATGGCACATTTCCATAATTCCACAATCTCACAATCACGATGTCTCCTGCCGATTACTGGAAAAGCCGTTGAATCGCGGCGTGTGGTATGGTATAATTTTATCACATTCAACAAGCGGAATCAGAGATGAGCCTCAAGATCCTAGGAACAGGAAGCTATCTGCCGCCGAAGGTGGTGACGAACGACGACCTCGCGAAGTCGCTCGACACCTCCGACGAGTGGATATTCTCCCACACGGGAATACACGCACGCCACATGGCCGGGGCGGACGACACCACGTCGTCCATGGCCGTGAAGGCGGCGCGCGCGGCCATGGAGAGCGCCGGCGCGCAGCCGGACGAGATCGGCCTCGTGATTGTTGCCACCTCCACGCCCGACTACAACACCTTCCCCTCCACCGCCTGCCTTGTGCAGGACGCCCTTGGATGCAAGACGGCTGGCGCATACGACCTTCAGGCCGCCTGCGCCGGCTTTGTGTACGCTCTCGAGCAGGGCCGCGGCTGGGCCTCGCTCCACCCCGGGCGCAAGGTGCTTGTGATAGGCTCCGAGACGCTCACCCGAGTCGTTGACTGGAACGACCGCGCCTCGTGCATTCTCTTTGGCGACGGCGCAGGCGCCGTGGTGGTGGGTTCTGAGCCCGGCGATCCGCCGGTTCCGACCGACGGAAAGCCCGCAGTGCGCTGCGAGACGATTCTCGGCGCCGACGGTTCGGGCTACAGCTTCATCGCCCGCGAGGGCGGCACGCGCGTGGCGCCCGCTCCAGGCCAGGTGCCGATTCCACACCTCACCCTGCAGGGCAGGCCCGTATTCAACTTCGCCGTGCGCACGATGGACTCCGTGGTGATGAAGCTCTGCCTCAACGCCGGCCTCACTCCCGTGGAGCTCGACCGCATCTTCGCCCATCAGGCGAACGGGCGCATCATCGAGGCCGTGGCGAGGCGCATGGACCTTTCACTCGACAAGTTCTACATGAACATCGCAAGAACCGGCAACACCTCCGCCGCGTCCATCCCCGTGACGCTTGACGAGGCCGTGCGCAAGGGCGAGCTCGCCGAAGGAATGCGCATCTGCCTTGTGGGTTTCGGTGCCGGTCTCACATACGCCGGCACGCTCATGACATGGCCCTATCTGTGAAGGGCGCCGGGCACGATTTCAGAAAAACAGGAGAAACGATGAAACAGAAAGTAGTGGTTACGGGCATCGGGATGGTGTCGCCCTGCGGAAACGGCAAGGAGGCCACCTGGTCCGCGATAAAGGCCGGGAAGAGCGGAATAACCCGCATAACGAAGTTCGACCCCTCGCGCTGCACATGCCAGATTGCGGGCGAGGTGAAGGACTTCGACGAATACGCCGAGGCGGCCGGTTACCTCGACAGGAAGGCCGCGCGCCATCTGGCGCTGTTCTGCAAGTACGCAGTGGCGTCAGCCCGCGAGGCGTGGGCCGACGCGGGATTCACCGATGAAAACCGTCCCGACATGTCGCGCGTCGCGACGATCATCGGCAACGGCATCGGCGGCATGGACATCAACACCGTTGGCTTCAAGGTGCTATTCGACAAGGGCCCAGAGCGTCTGCTTCCCTCGTACATTCCCGCCCTCATCCCCAACGAGGCCGCAGGAAACGTGGCGATATCGCTTGGCGCAAAAGGCCCGGCGCACGTGGTGGTGACGGCGTGCGCGTCTTCTGCGGACGCGCTTGGATACGCGCTCGACATGATCCGCGCAGGCCGCGCCGACGTGGTGGTGGCCGGCGGAACGGAGTCCACGATCAACGAATACTGCACCGGCGGCTTCATGAAGATGCGCGCCCTCTGCACGCAGTTCAACGACGCGCCCGAGAGGGGGTCGCGTCCGTTCAACGCCGACCGCTGCGGCTTCGTGATGTCTGAGGGCTCGGCGGTGCTGATACTCGAGAGCGAGGCCCACGCGAAGGCGCGCGGCGCGCGCGTGTACTGCGAGTTCGCGGGCTACGGCGCCACTTGCGACGCATACCACATCACGGCGCCCGATCCTTCTGGCGACGGCGCGGTGGAGGCTATCCGCCTCGCGTTTCAGGACGGCGACGTGACCGACCTCTCCACCGTTGACTACATCAACGCGCACGGCACCTCCACACACCTCAACGACCAGATGGAGACCAAGGCGTTCAAGAAGGTGTTCGGCGATCTTGCCAAGGGCATCAACATCTCCTCCACGAAGTCGATGACCGGCCACTTGCTCGGCGGCACCGGCGCCCTAGAGGCCGCGTTCTGCGCGCTTGCAATCACCGACGGCTACGTGCCGCCCACCATAAACTACGAGAACCCCGACCTTGAGGTGGACGCCGAGAAGGGCGAGGTGCCGCTCGACCTGAACTACACCCCCAACGTCGGCGTGGCGCGGCAGATACGCACCGCGCTCTCCACCAATCTGGGCTTCGGCGGCCACAACGCCGCGCTCGTCTTCAAGAAGTACGGGGAGTGAGGCAGACCATGGAATTTCCGGTTTTCAAGCAGACTTTCAACAAGCCCGGCATCGAGCTGCTGCCGCACCGCGAGCCGTTTCTCTTCGTAGACGAGCTAGTGGCGGCCGACGAGACGGGCGCCATCGGCCACTACACGTTCACGACGGAGAAGAACGACTTCTTCCGCGGCCACTTCCCGTTCTATCCGATAGTGCCCGGCGTAGTGCTGGTGGAGGCGATGTGCCAGGTGGCGGGCGCGGCCGTGGTGGCGCGCAACCTCCTGCCTGAAGGGCAGGCGGCGTTCATCCTCGGCAGCGTCGACAAGGTGCGCTTCCGCCGTCCCGTGCGTCCCGGCGACAAGCTCGTCACCGTGGCGCGGAACGTGAAGGTGCTCTCCAAGCTCGGCGTGTTCGCCCTCAAGGGATACGTTGGCGACGAGCTCGCGGCCGAGGCCGAGGTGAAGTGCGTGCTGGGCACCAAGGACAAACTACCCGCCTGACGGCAAGGCCATTCTATGGCGGTTTTGACCACATGGTGCGAGCGCACGTTTGACGGCGCCCGGGCGGCGGCATTCGCCTCAGCCGGGTGTTCCGCCGTAGTCGCCCGCATTCTCGCCTCCCGCGGAGTGGACGCGGCAGACCTCGACGAGTTCCTCGATCCTTCGCTTGAGCGCATCTCCGACCCAAGCCTCATTCCGGGCGTCGACGCCGCCGTTCAGGTGATTCTGCCGTTCCTCCGCAGCGGCAAGATCGTGGTGTTCGGCGACTATGATGCCGACGGCGTGTGCGCCTCGGCAATCCTCGTGACGGCTCTCAGACGCCTCGGAGCGAACGCGGACGCGTTCATCCCGCTCAGATTCGGCGAGGGCTACGGCATGACCGGCGCCTCGATTACGCGTCTCTTCGCCGAGCATCCCGACGTGTCGCTTGTGATAACCGTGGACAACGGCATCACATCTCCCTCCGAGGTCGCCTCAATGCGCGCGCGCGGCGTGGCGGTGGTCGTGACCGACCATCATCTCCCCGGTGCCACACTTCCCGAGGCGGACGCTCTGGTCAATCCCAGCGTGGCCTCCGCGCCGGGCTGCGAGGCCCTCTGCGGCGCGGGCGTGGCGTTCTTCCTCGCCAACGCCCTCGCAAAGGCCGCGATTGCGGCCGGACTGTACTCCGGCCCGAAGTTCGGCGGACCTCTCCTCGTTCTCGCCGGGCTGGCCACGGTGGTGGACCTCGTGCCGCTCGTGGGGCAGAACAGGATTCTCGTCATGCAGTCCCTCGCCAACTTCAGGCGCTGCGCTCCACTTGGCCTGCGCGCGCTTCTGCAGCGCACCGCGCGCAGCGTGAAGCCGATGGCAGTGAGGGACTACAGCTTCGCGCTCGGTCCGCGCATAAACGCGGCAGGCCGCATGGACACCGCCCGCGTCGCATACGATCTTCTGATGTGCGAGGACTGCGATGTGGCGAACGACATCGCCTTCAGGATCGACAACCTCAACGTCAGCCGGCGCGGCGAGGAGCAGCGCATATACTCCGAAGCATGCGCCCAGATCGGCGAGAGGCCTCCGGAATCGGCGATCGTGGTGCGCGGCGAAGACTGGAATCCGGGAGTCTCGGGAATCGTTGCCGCGCGTCTGATGGAGACTTATCACGTGCCTGTGGCGGTTGTGGTGGGCGACACGGGCAGCGTGCGCGTGCCTGACGGCTACAACGTGCGCTCGGCCCTTGACGCCTCTGCGGAACACCTCGCTCGCTATGGCGGCCATGCGGCGGCTGGCGGCTTTACGGTGCGTCCCGGAGAGTTCGACGCGTTCAAGGCGGCCTTCTCCGCCGCGTGTGCAGGCATAAAGGCCGAGGCGTCGTCGGCAGGCGCGGTGATGTTCGACGGATGGATGGAGCCAGAGGAGATCACGCTTGATCTCTGCGAGACGATCCGCAGGCTCGAGCCGTTCGGCGAAGGGAATCCCGAGCCTGTCTTTGGAATCTCGAACGTGGCGTTCGGCGATGTGCGCGTGGTCGGAATGGATGGTCGCCATGCCGCTCTCTCGTTCGTCGACAGTTCGATTCCGCGTGCTGTTTGGTGGGGGCATGGACAGGACGTCGAGGCGCTGCGCGCGAAGTCGGCGGCGAGATACGACGTGCTTTTCACGCCCGCTGTCTCCGACTACGGCGGTGAGCTCCACGTTGAGCTGCACATAGTGGCTCTTCGTCCCGCCACAGTGCCCGCTGCCGGCTTGTAATATCTTCATGCCCATCAAAGGACACATCGCAGTCTTTCTTGCGGTAATTACATTCGTCGCGTTCGTTGCGCGCGGCGCGGACTCTCTCGTGGTCATATCGCCGCCCGACCTGTGCGAGGCATGGCAGAACTACGCGGCCGGGCGGCGCTCCGCCGGCGTTGCGGTTGAAGTTGCCGATGCCGCTGCCATATATGCGGCGCATCCGTTTGGGCCCGCGCTCGCCTGCCGCAACGCCGCAGAGTCGGTTC
>CAMIVJ010000074.1 GCA_946401765.1 uncultured bacterium
TGCCCTTCTTCATGCAGGCGATTGCCGTGAGCGCGTGCCAGTGGTCGGGCGTCGTGACGCACACCGCGTCAATGCCTGGGTCGTCCGCGATTTCGCGGAAGTCCACCACGGCGCGGCAGACGTTGCCCTTGTAATGCTTGTCCACCATCCGCTTGAACGCTATGCGCCCGCCCCAGCCACGGCCCTTCGCACTATAGCCGTATTCGCGCAGCTCCGTCACGGGGTCGCACACGGCGACGACCTGCACACGCGGATCCTGCAAGAACATCTCCATGTTGCCGCGCCCCATCGTGCCGCATCCGATGACGGCGAGGTTGATGCGCTCGGACGGCTTGGGACGCCGCGCCGATGCACCATACGCGCCAAAGGGAACGCTCACGCCGCCCAGAAGCGCCGTCGCACCAGCGCCGATGAAAGTTCTTCTTGAGATGTCGTTCATGTTTGCCACTGCAATTCGTTTAGATGTTTATGGTTTCGAAGTTTCGGGGTTTCGAAGTTTCGAGATGACCGTTTTTCTAGACAGGAAAATTGTAGCATTTCCACGCGCCAGAGACAAGGCGCTAAAGTGTGAAAGTTTCGAACGGGCGAGATGCCCGTTTCTCCCAGTGGCGCATCGATCTGCGGGGAGAGACTCTAGGGAGTTAGAGTGATACGCGAGAGGCGCACGGGGCCGAGGATACCGGAGGGGGTGAGCTTGGAGTCCTTTGTAAAATAGTTCCAGTCGGTAAAGCACTTGCGTCCCTTCGACGGGCGCGACGCAATGCCGCCCTTGAACCACTTCGGGAAGCTCTCGAGATACCATCCGCCCGGATACACGGCCTTCACGAACTTGCAGTCAGGCTCCTCCTGTTCGTCGCCGATTAGCCTATTGGCCCATACGTTCGTGAACTCTATCTCGATCGCATTCTCGCCCTTCCTGAGATCGCCAGAGGAAACGCGCATCTCGTATGGCTCGCACCAGACGGGCTCGAAGGCCTTGCCGTTCAGAATCACCTGTGCAATCTGCTTGTTGCAGTTGCCGAGCGAAAGAACGTACGAGCCCGCTTCGCCGGAGAAGTTGAACTTGGCATAATACTTCGCCGTGCCGCTGAAGTACTTGACGTCCGGGTCGGCGTTCTCCGTCCAGTCGGCGAGCTCCGCCATCTCAACCGTCTTCGCGCCGAACGTCACGCGCCATGGCGCGGAGATGCGCAGTGCGTCCCCTTCCTTGCCTGCGAACGGCTTGGGAAGCTTCTGGTAGTAGGCGCTGTCGGCATTGGGAACGAGCGGACCTGCAGGCCTGCGCAGCACGAGGAATCCGCTTCCGCACGGGGCAAGCTTGATCGCCGCGCATCTGTTGACTACGGCAAGAGGCGCGATAACGCCTGATACGGGATCGAACCATTCGGCCGCCTTGCCGATGTCGGGAAGGCGCATGTCCATGGATGCAGGATGGTCGGAGTGGTTCACAACAAAGAAGACGAGACAGCCGTCCGCCTCGCGGGCGCGGGCGGATAGAGGGGTGCCGCGCGGCGTTATGTTTAGGCCGTCGATCTTCGCGCCGCTCGGCTCGCCCCACTGGAGAAGCGCCTGGCAGCGGTTGAGGTAGGTGTACCAGCCCCTGCCGCTCTTCGCCCACGTCTGATGGCGGCCGAAGTGCGTGCCCCAGCGCCCCATCACCTTGCCGGGCAGGAATTCGTCCGGCCAAGGCTGGAGCGGACACGTGTGCAGCGTCATGCGGTTAACGCCGCGGTCGAACTGCGTGTCGCCGGACGCCTTCAGGAAGAACGGCGTCTCGTTCCAGCAGCATGCGCCAGGTCCGCTCGTGAACGCCTCCGCCTCTACCACGTTGTGGCGCCTGCCGCCTGGACCCGTCCACTTGTTCCAGCCAAGCTGCCCCGGCATTTTGCGGTTGAGGCCTGGACGATACCAGAACTCGGTCATGAGCCGGTCGACGTATGCAGCGCATTCACGAGAGTCGAATGGGCCGGTGTACGGCTCGCAGGCGAACTCGAGGCCTGCGGCGGCGAGCTTCTCGTGCATCATCTTGAAGAGCACGTCGCGGTATAGGTCCTTGATCGTGCGGTCGTAGTCGGCGCGGAACTTCTTCTCGGCGGCCTTGTCCTTCGCCACGGACACCTTGAATCCGCCGAGAATCGGCAGATAGGGAAGCGGGTCGTACCCGCGGCGGGCGATGAACTCCTCGCGCATGTTGGGCGTCCACGTGGGCTTGCCGGCCTCGTAGCTGTCGAGCAGCAGGAACTTGAGTCCACGTCCAACCTGGTCGCCCACGTGCTTCTTGAGCTCGCCGATCACGTGATCAAGGTGGAACGCCACGGCCTCTGGATTCATCTTGTCGCATTCAAGGCCAAACGCCTCCCACTGGTTCGGCTGCGTGAAAGATCCCATCGGGATGTGCTGCACCCTCACGCCTTCAACCACAGCGATCTCCTGGAGGTCGGTGCGGCGGCTGGGGATCTGAGGTTTCTTGAACGGACCGCGGTCTCCCAACTGCACGGGAAACGCGGCGTGCGCGTCGAGCGAAATCTGCGTCTCGGCGTTCGTGACGTTGAACACGAGCTCGCGCATCGAAAGACGCGGAGGAATCCACGGGCCGCCAGTGGAGGTGTAGCCTGGGCAGTTGTGGAGGCCGAGCTCTATGCCGCGCTTCTCGGCCTCCTCGCAGGCGAAGCGAACGAACTTCCACCACTCGGGAGTGAAGGCTATGAGTTCGCCGGAGGGATTGTCCAATATCTTCGTGGCCCAAGGGGAGCACACATCCGCCATGCCGAAGATCGTCGCCGCTCCAATGCCTGTCTCCTTGAACCAGTCGAGGTCCTTGACGATTCCCTCGCGGCTCACGTTGCTTCCCATCCAATGCCACCACACGCCGGTCTTGGCGCTCTGCGGCGGATTTCGGAACACGGCTTCGGGATCGGGCGCGCCGAAAGAGAACGCCGCGATACAGGCGGTGAATGCGATAATGTTCAGCGTCTTCATCAGTTCCTCCTCATTTCTGCTCATTCACGCCTCAGGCGCAGGGGGGCGGGCGGAAAGTGCATGTCTGGTTCTGGTTCTCGGCGGTTATGTCGCGCCACATGTCGGTGCACTTCTCGTCGGTCGCGATGGGAGACGGGAAATAGTACTCGTACTGGCGCAGGGAGGCAACGGCGCGGTCCTTCGAGAGGCGCAGCGTCACATAGCCGATGTCGCCCCAGTGTCCTGTCGATGGCAGGCAGAGAGCGCGTATCTGCCGGCTGTCGCCCCAGCCCCTGATCGAGATCGTCTTGTACCAGCGGTGGTCGTGCCCGTGGATGTATCCCGCGACGGACGGTGACTGGAAGAAGAGCTGCGCAATCGGCTTGCCGCCCACCTTTATCTCGCGTATCGGCCAGTGCGAGCCCACGAAGACGGGACGCTTCCACTTGGGCAGCACGTCCATTAGCCAGTCCTGCTGCGCCTTGTCGAACTCGCCGCCGCCTGGCCCCATTTCAGTGAGACCGCGGTCGTCTGTGCCCTGCAGGCCGTCGAGCATTATGAAGTCGGCGCGGCCGAGATCCACAACGCTCACGATGCGGCCTGGTATCTTAGTCGTCTTCAAGTACGAGGGATGCACCTCGAGGAAGGTCGAGCGGCGGTCGTGGTTGCCCATGCCGAGCGTCACATGGATTCCGGCGTCCTGCAGCATCTTGATGCCCTCGCTGGACGACACGTAGTCTTCCTTGCGTCCGTGAAGCCAGGCAAGATCGCCGAAGAAGATGGCGTGTCCCGGCAAGGGATCCATCTTAAGGATCTCGGCGACTACGCGCATGAACTTGCCGCGCTGGTACATGTCCTTCCCCTCCACGCCGTTCACATGGACGTCGCTTAGGAGCACCGCCAGGTCTGGGTCTGACTTGAGCTTTGCGAACGCCGCCGGGGCGGCTGCTGCGGCTGTGAATCCTGCAAGGAAGGAGCGTCTTGAGATGTTCATGCTTTGTCTGTGCCTTTCTTTTATGCAATTTGCAGATGAGGTTGCACGCGACCGCCTCACTGGAGGCGGGCGGCTAGGATGATGGCTGTAAGAGCGGAGTTGGCCACCTGGCCCTCCACGTCGAAGTCTTCGCGCGGCGGACGCATCCAGTCCTCTCCAACAAGGTCGTCCGAAGCACGGCGGTTCGTCCACGCGCTCTCGGCGTTGCGCATGATGTACGCACGCACCTCTGGATCGGTCGAGCGCCGCGCAAGCTCCGCCATGTAGCGGAAGCCCACGCCGTGGAAGGCGCCGCCGTCTCCCTTGCCGCAAGGCTTGACGATGCCGTTTCTGCTGAGCGCCGTCATGAAGTGGCGGGCGGCGAGCATCGCGTCGTCGATGAACTTCTTTGCGCGCGTCGCGCGGTGGAGACGCAGCGCGGAGCCGATGAAGGTGCCCACGTTGTACGTGAAGTCCCAGCGCGTGAGGCGCCCCTTGAGGTTCACGTTGTCATAGACGGCGCCCGTCTTCGCGTCGAAGAACTTCTCGCGGCCCCAGTCGTAGAGCGAGCGCGCGGTGTCGAGATATGTGCGCTCGTGCGTGAGGACGTTGAGGTTGCATGCCGTTATCACGGCGGGGAAGTTTGCGCATGCGTTCTTGCTCTTGTGCTCGCTGCTCTTCCACCAGATGCCGCCGCCAAGCGTGGAGTCTATCTCGCGCGCGGCGAGATGGTCGAATAGCGAGCGGGCCTGCTGAAGGTAGCGCCGCTCGTGGGTATGGACGAATGCGTTCGTGCATGCGATCGTCCACCAGAGGATGTCGTCGTTGAACTCGTTCTTGCGCCAGTCGGGATGGCGGCGCATGAAGGCGTCGTAGAACCGGCGCACCATGGTCTTTGTGCGCGCAGTGCGAAAGAGGCGGTCCGCGTCGATGAGCATGTCCCACGCATGGGCGGAGAACCAGAAGTCAAGCGGCTTGTCCTTCCCCTTGTGGCGGCGGAAGTACGCCTTCTCCTCCACCCAGTACGCGCGCACGAACGCGTCGAAGGCGAGTCGCGCGCGGGCGGCGGGGCTCAGGCGCGCCGCAGCGCCGGCAGGCATGGCCATCGTGGCGGCGGCTGCGGCAACGCCGCCAAGAAACGCGCGCCTCTGCACGCCCGGCGCGGGAAGCGCAGCACAGTAGCCTACTGCCGTGATGGCTTTTTCTATGTCTTGATTGTCATTCATTGGACGGCAATATTATATCACATTCCAGACGTCTCGTGCTCATCCTCACCCAGCGTCAGCCTTCTCCGCCGCGCATGCGCTCGGCAAGCGTAGTGCGCCGCTCGCGAACGGTGTTGGTCTCGATCGCCTGCTTCACCGCCCAGGGCGCACCTATCACAAGAACGAGCTTCTTGCCGCGCGTGATCGCCGTGTAGAGGAGGTTGCGCTGCAGCATCATGTAGTGCTGTCGGTGAAGGAGCACTATGACGGCTGGGTATTCACTGCCCTGCGACTTGTGGATCGTGGTGGCGTAGGCGAGCACGAGCTCGTCCAGGTCGCCGCTGCGATATTCCACGGGGCGGCCGTCGAAGAGCACCACGAGAGAGCGCGAGGAAGAGTCCACGCTCTGCACGAATCCGATGTCGCCGTTGAAGACGTCCTTGTCGTAGTTGTTCCTGAGCTGCATCACGCGGTCGCCAGCGCGGAAGCAGGTGCCGCCGCGCTGCACGGCGGGTCCGGTGCCGTTGAGGCGCGCCTGTATGACGTTGTTGAGGTTTTCCGAGCCAAGGCTGTTGCGGCGCATGGGCGTGAGCACCTGCACGTCCTGCAGAGGCTCGAGCCCGAAATGGCGCGGGATGCGAGTGGTCATGAAGTCGAGCGCGTAGTCGAGCGTCTTTGCGGGATCGTCCTGCGCGATGAAGTAGAAGTCGCTCTCGCCAGAGCGCGTCTCGAACGGCTCGCCGGCGTTGACGTGGTGGGCGTTGCGCACGATGAGGCCGGTGCTCGCCTGGCGGAATATCTCGGTGAGCTGCGACGTCGCCACCACGCCCGAGGCGATCAGATCGCGCAGCGCGTTGCCCGGCCCCACGCTGGGAAGCTGGTCGGTGTCGCCCACGAGGATGAGAGTGGCGCGCTGCGGCAGCGCCGCCACGAGGTCCGCCATCAGGCGCACGTCCACCATGGACATCTCGTCGAAGATGAAGACGTCCCCGTCGAGCGGACGCTCCTCGCAGTAGGTGAAGGAGTTCGTCTGGGGATTGTACTTGAGCAGACGGTGAAGCGTCTGGGCCGGGGCGCCTGTCGATTCCGTCATGCGCTTTGCGGCGCGTCCCGTTGGCGCGCCGAGGAACGTGCGTATCTTGTTCGCGCCGCCGCGCGCGCCGTATATGTCCACAAGCGCGCGGATGATGGTCGTCTTGCCCACGCCAGGTCCGCCGGTGACGATCGAGAGCTTCGCGCCGAGGCTCGCGCGCACGGCGCGAAGCTGCGCAGGCGCGAGGGTGAAGCCTGTGCGCTTCTCCCACCAGGCGATGGCCTTGTCGGGGTCGATGGGCGCGAAGGAGGGAGCGCTCTCGGCGAGACGGCGCAGGCGCGCGGCCACACGCCGTTCGGCAATGTAGAGATCGCGCAGATACAGGCGGTCCTCCTCCTTCACCACCCGCCCTTCGTCTATCTCGGCCTTCAGCGCCTCGGCGAGCACTTCAACTGATATGCCCACGAGCTCCTGCGCATGCAGCAGAAGGTCAGGCTCGCTCGTCCAGCAGTGCCCTTCCTCGTCCGCCTCGGTGCGAAGAGTGTGCACGATGGCGGCGCGTGCGCGCAGAGGAGAGTCCTTCGGCAGGCCTACGGCGGTGGCGATGCGGTCGGCCGTGGCGAAGCCGATTCCCCAGATGTCGCGGCAGAGGCGGTATGGATCCGCCTTGATTATTGCCACGGAGTCAGGGCCGTACATCCGGTATATCTTCGTGGTCTTTGCCACGGATATGCCGTACGTCTGCGTGAAGATCATGATCTCGCGCGTGCCGCGTCCCTCGCGCCAGCCGCGGCGTATGGACTCTATCTTCTTCGGGCCAAGCTTCGGAATCTCGGCGAGGCGTGCGGAGAAGCGGTCCAGCACATCGATCGTATCGGCGCCGAATCTGTCGACGATGCGGTTCGCGAGCACTGGACCTATGCCGTGTATCAGCCCGCTCGCAAGATATCGGCGGATGCCTTCCACGGACTTCGGCGGCACGCACTCGATGGACTTAGCCTTGAACTGGCGCCCGCGCACAGGGTCGTCCACCCACTCTCCCACGGCATGCAACTCCTCGCCCTCCCATGCGGCCGCGCAGGTGCCCAGCACCGTCACCTCGCTCTGCGCAAGGCGAAAGCGTCCATCCGCGGCGGGCGTCACGTGAAGTATCGTGAAGCCCGTCTCGTCGTTGCGGAACACGACCGACTTCACCGTTCCGTCAACGGTGGCCGCCGATTTTCCTACTTCCTTTTTCTGCGCAGTCTCCATCGGCAAAGATTTTACCATATATTCCCGCCCGGCGCCAGCGGATGAACGGTGTAGTTCTGATTGTAGTTGTTGTACACCCCTTCTATCGGTTTCGCCGGAGCGACGCCGTTGACCGTTATGGCTTGGTGGTACGAGGCAAAGGCGTATGTGAGTTTGATGACGAGGTCGTCAGATGTTCCATAAGGCCCGAAGCGTAGCATTCTTATGCGCACGTTTCTGATCTGCCCCTTTGAGTTGACTTCGGTGCTTATCCTGCTGGGCCAGCCGTCGGCGTTCCATACGACCGTCGACCAGAGGTCGTTCCCCTGTGCGTCGTAGTAGCCCTTAGAGTCCATGTTTATCTTCATTTCCGCCATGGGGAACTGGGCCGGGACGAAATCCGTGGCGACGTATGCGCCAAGCACTGCTGGCTGAATCCATTCCGCCTCGTGGTCATAGTCGCCCACGACGGCTCCTGCGCCCAGGAAAAGCCCACTCAAGAACAAAATAGTGACACAAAATTTGAAACGCGCAAGCGGATGTATTTTTGGTATAATAGCGGCGTCGGCGGAACAACCGCCGGGAAGCGAAAGGAATTCACGATGAAGACGCCCATAATCTTTCTGTGCGCGATCACGCTATGTGCCGCCGCGCATGCGGAAAACTCCGCAAAGACGAAGACCGTGAAGGATATTTCGTACGCCGAGCGTGCGGCATGCCGCCTTGACCTGCGCTATCCCTCCGACACTACAAACTTCACCACAGTGGTATGGTTTCACGGCGGCGGTCTCACCTCAGGCGGCAGGCACTTCGTGCCGTTCAACGACAGGCGCATCGCCCAGGTGGCAGTGAGCTACCGCCTGCTCGGCAAGGACGCCAAGACCGGACTCGACTGCATCTCCGACGCCGCGGCCGCTGTTGCCTGGACCCTCTCCCACATCGCCGAATACGGTGGCGATCCCAAGAAGGTCTATGTGAGCGGAATGAGCGCCGGCGGATACCTCACCATGATGGTGGGCATGGATCCGCGCCACCTCGCGGCGCACGGGTTCAAGCCAACAGACCTTGCCGGACTCGCCCCCATATCCGGGCAGGCTACCAAGCACTTCGCCGTACGCAAGTTCGAGGGCGACAAAGATCCTCAGTTCCTGCCGAAGATCGATCCCCTCGCCCCTCTCGCGCACGTCTCGGCCGACCTTCCTCCCATCATCTCCATCTGTGGCCAGCCTCCCTATGAATGGAAATGCCGCTCTGAGGAGAACCGCCTGCTCATCGCTTCATGCACGGCTCTCGGCCACGCGCGCGCAAGGTTCGTGCAGCTCGACTACTGCGACCATGGCCGTGCATACACTGCAGGCCTCCCCTACGTGGAAATGTTCGTAAAGGGAGGCCTGCCGTGATCGCTCTAGCGCTTGTACGCTAGACTACGACTTCCCAGCCGTTGCGGCAGAAGTCGCGCTTGAGCGAGATGCCCATCTTGCGGCACGGGCACTTCTCGGGGAAGTCCATCTTCACAGGATCCCATCCGAAGCCAGTGTCGTACACATAGCTCATGTTGCAGAGCTGGCACAGCACGGCGCCACGTCCGCCAACCTCGGCGGGCGAGATCGTGGGCTTGCGCGAGAAGTAGCACTCCACGAAGTTCTGCACCTGGTTGGGGCTCTTGTAGAGCTGGACGGGAGCCTTTTCGAGGTCGAACTTCTTGTCGAGCGAGTCGAGCGTGGCGGCGAGACGGTTGTCCTTCTTCACCATCGCATCGGTGCCATAGTCCTTGCCCACGGAAGCCGCGACGAGCGTGAGGCCGGGAACGGGCTTCATGTCGGCGATGGCCTTGCGGATCTCGGCGTTCGGCGTCACCGCGGCGCCGGTCCACACCGCGATCTTGCCGCGGTTTACCGCAACCACGCCCTTGGTGCCGTAGAACACAGTGCCCCACGTGCCGAACGGACCGTGGTAGAGCTCGATGTCGCCCGCCTTGCCCTTGAACATCATGCGCATGCCGAACTGGCGGCGTCCGCCATGGAAGGGATTGGTGGAGTAGGGCTCGTCGGAGCGGATGATGCGGTAGGGACCGCTCTTGTCCATGTCCATGCCCCACTGCGCGATGTCGAGGTGGTGCGCGCCCCAGTCGCCGTTGTAGCCGGTGGCGAAGTCGTCGTCGAAGCGCCAGAACATCGGGTAGAAGTTGTTCACTCCCTTGGGCGCGAGCTGGTTGGAATAGGGACGCCACTTGGCAGGGCCAAGCCACATGTCCCAGCCCTCCTTGCCGAGCTGCTCGTAGCCTTCGCTCTCCTTGGCCGCGTTCGCGGGCTCGTCGAAGAAGCGGACGGGATGCGAGGGACCGCCGAGCTTGGCGCCGCCCTTGCCGTAGTTGGCGTCAACGTACTTGAGATCGCCGATGAATCCGTTGCGAACGATCATCACGGCGGTGCGGAACTCGCGCCAGCTGCGCTGCATCGATCCGGTCTGGAACACGCGGTCGTACTTCTCCTGCGCGGCGATCACCTTGCGGCTCTCGTCCACGTTGAAGGTGAGCGGCTTTTCGCAGTAGACGTCCTTGCCGGCCTTCATCGCCTCGACGGCGATGTAGGCGTGCCAGTGGTCGGGCGTGGCGATGCACACCATGTCGATCGACTTGTCCGCGAGGATTTCACGGTAGTCGGCCACGGCGCGGCACACGTTCTTCGGGATGCCGAGCTGCGGGTTCTGCGCGTAGT
>CAMIVJ010000075.1 GCA_946401765.1 uncultured bacterium
CACGGCCTTGCCGTCTTCGGTGTAGGTGGGCACATTGCCGGTGGCGACGGGCGGAGCCTCAGAGCCGTTCACCATTGCGCCGACGCCCTTGTAGAGCTCGGCATACATGCCACTCACGGAGTCGGCCATAGAGCCGTTGAAGCTCCAGCGGTGCACCAGGTCGCGCGAGGCGTCCACCTTGCCGCCCGTGATTGCGAGCGTGCCTTCGGCTACGCGCAGTTCGCCGGAGCCCGGCAGGCGCGCAAGGCCGAGAACGCCAGAACCCGTCTTGGTGACCACGCCCTCGGAATATGAAGAAACCGGAATCTCGCCCGAATAGACGTTGTTGTTGCCCGTGTCGAATGTCAGGCCCGAGGGACCGACTTCAAACGACCTCATGTTGCGGAAGAATTCGAGCAGCGTCTGGTTGTCGCCCAGCGCGCCGAGAGTAGCGTCGTTGAAATAGAACGAACCTCTGCCGTAGGGCTGCGTGAGGAAGGTGGTGTTCAGCCGTGCGCCCGCTTCGACGCTGACTTCGCCCCAGCCGCCTGCCGCCCAGCCCGTGCCCATGCCATGCGTGTTAACCACGGCGTCGCCGCTCAATCTGACGCGGCCAGTTCCGTCTTCGCCCACGATGAAGCCGTAGGCCGAGCAATCTACTGTGCCAGCGGTCATGTTGTAGGCGCCTGCGGATCCGCCGTTGCGGCCAACGCAGAGCCATCCGGTCACAGTAACTGCGCCGCCGCTCTGCTCGACGCGTCCGTCGCTGTACTTGCCCACCTGGAAATTGCCGTTGATCTGAGCAGTGCCGCCGGAAATCGTGTACAGGCTCTCGGCGGACTTCGCCTCGCCGTTTCCGGGCGCGTTGAACTGGCCCACGTACGATTCGGCAATGCTCGTGAGCGAACCGCCGGTCTGCACGAACGTGCCGCGTCCCTTCGTGCCGCCCACGCAGAGTCGCGCATTGTTGATTTCGCCGCCGGAGAAGTTGAAAGTGCCCTCAGACCCAACGTTGTATCCGATGTTGAGCCTGCGCTCGCCTGTAGTGCCGACCGAAAGAGCGCCGTTCGACATGTTGATCGCGGAACCGCTTCCGCTGCGGCCGGCGTAGAACCAGCCGCCCGTGCCCACCACGTTCGCGCCGTTGGTGAGATTGATGATGCCGCCAGTCTCGGCAGCCATGTCGAAGAACGTGCTTGACGTGCCCGAACCGAACTCCACCTCGCCGCCCTTCACGCACAGATACGGCGCGCGCTGGTCTCCGGTGACGGTGAATCCGCCCGTGAAGCTCACGTCGCCGGAACCCGTCTTGTACAACCAGCGTGTGCCGTCGGTGGCGCTGATCGGCCCGTCTACGGACACCTTCCCCTCGCCGGGCGCGTCGAGAGTCACGTCGCCGTTCGTCATCGTGATGGGATTCGCGAGAGACATCGAGCTTTCGGCGCCACGCGCGTCAAGCACGATGCGGCTAGGTTTCAGGTTGTCGGTCGTGCCAGGCACGATTGTGGTGTCGACGGAGCCTAGCATGATCGCGGTTGCGCCTTCAAGCGCGGTGAAGCCATATTCGTTCGCACCCTCTGCCACGCTGAACTCCCCCGCGCCGGTGCCAATCGGAAGCACGGCGCTCTCCAATGGCGCCCAGGTTCCGGAGAGAATCTTGAGCGGCGACGCCGCCGGGAGCCCCTGGCCGCGCTTCGCGGCGAGCGTTCCGCCTTCAATGCGCGTTTCGCCGCCCCATGTGTTGCTTCCTGTGAGCGTGAGGGTGTTGGGACCCGTCTTCGTGAAAGTTGCGTCCGCGCCGAGCGTTATGTCGGCATCCCATGTGACGTCGCCCTCGCTCGTGTCGATGCCAAAGCCTGCGTCCTGAACGGCCGCGATGCGCGCCGCAAGCGCGCTCACCATGTCCTGCGGGAACGTGGCGCCCACAGCGACAGCGGCGCCTGGCGCGATCTCGAGCTTGTCCGCGCCAAGCGACGGAAGCGCGTTCTCCACCCTCAGAACGAGCGTTCCCTCTAGCACCCTCATCTTGCCCTTGAACGTGTTCGCGGCGGCAAGAACGAGCGTGCCGCCGCCAGTCTTCACAAGGTCGCCGCCCGTGGCGTCGGGATGCGCCTCGATCGGCTTGAGGATCGTCGCGGACTTTCCGGCGGGCACGTTGATCGTTCCGCCTCCGTCCTTCACGTACACGTGGTCGAGCGTGGTCTTGATGAACTCGCCCTGCACGGCAGGCACGCCGTTGTACACGAGCGTGCCGCCGTCGAAGTTGAACTCGCCCGCGGTGCCGTTGTACTGCGGCTGCTTGTCGATGATTGCCACCTTGATGGTGCCGCCCGTCTTGAGGTTCACCTGCGAGCATCCGTTCACGCCAAGCCGACCCTGCGTCTCAAGCGTACCGCTACCGCTCACGTTCAGCGTGCCCTTGCCCGCTTCGCCCACGATCGTGCCGTAAGTTGTGCCGGTGCCGCTCAAGAATCTGCCGCCCGTGAGGTTGTAAACGCCCACGCCGCCTTCGTATCGGCCTATAACGAACCAGATGCTCACGCTCATCTCTCCGCCGAGCTGGTCGAAGACGCCCCTTCCCCTACCTCCCACATGGCCTGTGCCCGTCACACGCAGCTCGCCTGCCTCAAACCTGTAAGTCGAGTCGACGGTGGACGCCTCTCCGCCAACCGCGAAGTTGGGATCCGCCGCCTGCGTCACCAACAGTATGCCGCCTGTCTGCACAACGTCGCCCGCCGCATTGCTTTTTGGCGATGCCACGTAGAACCTTGCCGGCTTGAAGTTGCCGCTCTGCATGAGGAACGTCGCAGGGGAGGCAGCGCCGTTTTCCGTGCTTCCGAGGTTGAAGCGCCCAACCACCTGCTCCTGGTCGGCGGCGCCGTCGAACGTGAGCTCGGCTCCTGCCTCCACGTTCACGGTGTCGCCCGCCTCCGGCAGCGCGCCCGCAGCCCACGCGGTCGGATCCAAATACCTTCCCGTGCCGGTGAACGCAACGTCAGCGGCCAGGCATACGTCTGCAACGCACGCGCCAACTACGGCCAGCAGAACTTTTTTCATGATGTCTCCTTGTGTTCGTTGTTTATGCTTCAAAGCGAAATGAATTCTAGCGAAGGATGAGGAAGAAGCCGGGACGCTGCCCGTACATCAGCCATCCGGCCTCGTAGAAATAGTGGTTGCCGTCGGCGTCGCGCGTCTTCATGTCGACGCCGACGAAGGACGGCGCGCCCATCACGCGCACCGAGGTGCGTCCCTGCGGCAGCTCGGGACTTTCGAACGTGGCGCCAGACTCGAACACCACAGGACCCGCAAAAGAGCGTCCCGCGGCGGCAAGCCTTGTGCCGTTCTTTATCGTGGTCGTGCCGGTGTACTTCTGGTCCTTGCTCACCGTGAACGTGCCTCCGTTGACCGTCACTCCGCCCGGGCCCGCGAGTGACGTTGTGATTCCCGTCTCATGGGCGTTGAGGAACGTTATTCCGCCGGGTCCCAGCACGAACGGATCGTTGGCGCCGGCGTAGATGGAGCAGTTGAAGAAGTCGGCGTTGTCCACCATGTTGTCGATCTGAACTCCATCGAGACGAGCCTCCCACGAGTTGATGTTCCTCACAACGAAGCCCTGTATCTTGAGCGTGCCGCCCACCATCTCGAAGTCGGCGTTCGAGCGCGCGGGGAATGTCTCGGTGCGGTCGTGGCCGCCGAAGATGAAGCCGGCGAGGAACCAGGTGTTCGTGAGCGCCACATGCGCTTCGCCTCCGCCGCGGCCCACCATGAACAGCTTGTGGTAGGAGTTGAAGTCAATCCTGCCGCCTTCGCCGTGGATGATGCCGGTGCAGCCGTTCAGGCCAAGCTCCGTGGAATGGGAGTCCACATGGTAGAAGCCGTTGTTCGACACCTCCACTATGGCCTTTGCGCAGGCGCCGTCTCCAATGTAGGCGTTGTCCCACAGCGAATGCTCGTTGAGCTCGCCGCCGTCCTTGATCGTGAGGCGCATCGTATCGCCCACGGCCGGCATGCTCATGCAGAAGCTGCCCTGCGTCTTTCCGTCGGCGCCAGGGATGTTCAGCACGCCGCCTGCGCCGATCGTCATGTCGCCGCGCGGCATGACGTATCCGGACGCCGTGAGGTTGATCGTGCCGTTCACGAGCTCGAATCCGCCGTAGAAGAGATTGTCGCCGTTCGCGGGCGTGATAGTCACGGCCTGCGTGGCACCGCCAAGGTCGAGGCGTCCGGCGAGGCGCAGGGCGTCGGCAGTGGCGACGAGCGGATTCGTGCGCGCGTCGTCGGGAATGCCGCGCAGCTCGAGCGCGCCGCCCGCAAGGTCGAACATGCCGCCCGGCACGCGGTCGTGCAGCACCGCCGTGCCCTCGCCGCCCTTCACGAATAGCGCGCCCGCCTCAAGCTGCAGGCCGCCAGCGAAGTCGATGTCGCCCGTGCCGCCCACGTTGAAGTACATTCCCCTGCTCACCACCGGCATGTTGAACGTCTGCACGCTTTCGGAGAGGTTCGTCACGCCGCGCAGATCGATCGGATTGCCCTCGAACGTGAACGCGCCCGCACCCTCCGGGAACTGCATGCTGAGAAGCGAGAGAGAGGCGTAGTCGTTTGTGGCGACTCCGCCCGACGCAAGCGGGAAGATAGCCCAGTCGGACCCATTTGGCGCCACGTTACCCGTCCAGTTGGCGTCCGTCGAGAAGAGAGAGTCGCCTCCCGCGTTGCTCCACGTGCGCCCTTCCGGATTGATCATGCCGAAGAGCCTTCCGTTGATCACCACCAGGTTGAGTCCGTTTACGGCGATCTTCTCGACGTCCTCTTCGCTCCATCCCGTCTGGTTCGGGAAGAGGTCGTACGCCATGCCGCGCGTCACGTCCACGTCGTATGTGACGTCGATGCGGAACGGATTCTCCTTCGTGGCAGTGATCGCGGCCACGGGGAGCGGCGAAAGCCCCGTGAACCCGTTCGCGCCCAGCCTGGCGATCACCGCGCCGCCGCTTGCCAGCACCGCTCCGGACGACGCAAATGTCTGCCCGTTGAAGTCGACAGGCCCCTCGATCACGAACTGACCCGTGAACGTCTGCGGCGCCGTGAACCTCAGCATTGCCGCGCCTTTCTTCGTGAGCGAGCCCTCTCCTCCGATCGACGTCGTCACCGCCACCGCATGCTCGTTCGAGATGGTGAATCCTCCTTCGCCTATCGAGAACACCTCCACGCCCGTCAGCGACGAGCCGATGAAGTCGTTGAGGTTCGCGTTCACGGACGCCATGGTCGCGCCGTCGAACACGACGCGCGTGTCGTCGCGGTCGTTGAACGCGAAGATGCGGTTCGCCTCCACAAGCGCCCCCTCGCCGAAGTTCAGGTGGTAGTATCCCGCGCGCTGCGTGGTGTCGTCCGCTCCAAGGTCGAGGCTCCTCGCCACGTACACGCGGGCGTTGCGCACGTTGAGCGTGCACTCCACGCTCGTTGGATGCTGCGTGTTCTCGCGGCCGAACGTGAAGTTGCTTCCCACCTCGAGAAGCGCCCCGTCAACTACGTCTATCGTCGTGCGCGCGACGTCGAGAACGCGCCTGTTTGACGCGGCGCAGTAGAAGTTGTCGCCGAAGCGCGCCGTGGCCGAGTTGGTTACGACGAAGTTCAGGTAGCCCGTGCCGTCGCAGTTGAACCAGCTGGTCGCCGAGCCGAGCGAGAGCGTGCCGCCGTCAAGGAGCAGCGTGTACTGCTCGCCGTCCTCAGGCACGTTGAAGTCTGCGTAGTTCGGACCCGACACCACGGCCCTTTCGCCGATCGTCCACACGCGCGGCATGTGCGCGCCGGGATTGAACGCCTCGTCCGTGTTCAGAAACGCGCCGTTGTAGAATCCAACCACGCCGTCCGCCGACAGGTCGGCCGCGGTGAAGCCGAAGGAATTTCCGCCGAGGTCGAGTCCGCCAGACTCCAGCACGATTCCGTTCTCGATGGACTGCGTGACCTTGAGCGTTCCGTCGCCGCGCTTCACAAACGAACTGCCGAACGGCGCATCGACTATGAGCGTCTTGCCGGCCGCCACGTCAATGTACTCGCTCACCTTGAGTGTGGGCCGCTCCGGCAGGTTGTATTCGATGTCCCACGTGCCGGCAAGGACCATGCGCAACTCGGTCACATTCTCCTCGAGGCGTCGGTCGAGAAGCACCCACGTTCCGGCCGTCTCGTCGTAGCCAAGCACCTCCCAGTTGAATGGGTCGCGGTCCTGCGAGTCGTTCGCCGTGTACCAGCGGTAGCGCGTGAGCGCGAACGGCTCGTCGTACACGAAGTCGAGGTAGCAGAGCGCCTTTTGGGCGTCGGTGCGGGCGTTTCCGCCGCGGCGGTCTAGCCACTTGGTGCCGGTCTTGCCGTCTGCGGCGAGATCGGGACTCTCGTTGCCGGGGTAGTTGCCGTTGGTGATGCCAAGATCCGTCTTGTCCCATTCAAGTCTCGCAGGGGGCATCTTCGTCCAGCCGTCGTAGAACTCGATCTCGGAGAGCTGCATCATGTCGTTGTTGGACTTCGTGCCGAACACGTGGAAGCGGAACCTGCGGAACTTCGGCGTGGGGTCCACCCACTCGTCGACCGTGATGCGCGCGTTGGCCGTAGCCGTGAGCGTGCCCACCGTGAATGCGCGGTCGAGATGTGCCACGTCTCCGTCGTGCGCGAAGACGGCATTGTCGCCCGAGGTGAACTGCTCGCCGTTCCATCCGTCGCCGCTCCAGTTGCCGTTGGAATCGCCTCCCGTCCACTCATGGGTGCTGAAGGAGTGCGTGATCATGAGCGCGCCAGAGTCGGAAACGGAGAGCACGTAGCCCTCTTCGGCGCAGACGACCTTCGCAAGGTCGGCCTGCGAGAATCCGCCAGAGACGAGCGTGTAGGGCGTATTGACCGGCAGCGCAGAAAGAACGTTCGGCGCAAGCACGGCTGGGTTCTCGGCGGTCGAGCTGAGTATGACGGTGCCGCCTTGGTCGAGCGTGAAAGAGTCGACGCCGTCGGAGGAAACGTCGAAGTTGAGGCGCACGCCCTCTCCCAGCTTGAGCGTGCTCACGCGGCGAGTCTCGGTTTTGCCGTTGTCGAAGAGATGCAGCGTGCCGCCGTTGATGGCAACAGTGATGACCTCGTTCGTGAAGACTACGTCGGAGAAGTTTACCGTGCCGCCGTTCATCTCTATGCCGCCCGCGGCAAACGTGAGAGTGCGGCCGGACGTGTTGTTGATCGTGCCCTCATCGCAGACGAGACGACCAGTGAAGAACTGGTCGTAGCTGACGTCGATCTTGTCCCTGCCGCGTTTGACGAGCGGACCCTCGCCGCGCATCGAGCCCTTCAGCACCGTGTTGTGCTGGGTGAGCACCACGAGGCCTCTCGGACCTAGAACGAATGGGGCGTCCGTGCGGTCAACGTGCTGCATGATGAAGTCGCTAGAATTGGCGCGGCTTTCGTAGATGGCGTTGTCGAAGTACACAGTCACGTCGCTTCGGTCGCGCCCCACCCAGATGCGCTGCGCCCAAATGTACGCGTCCACGAACCTTCCCTCGTAGCGGCCCGTCGCGAGCGGCAGCGAGCTGCCCGCGGGATGGTCGGCAGGAAGAGCTGCGTCGGTGCCGAAGTCGAGGATGCTGTTCACGTGGATCGAGGCGTTCGTCACGAACAGCAGCCCGTATGGATTCACCGCGAACTTCGTGTTGCGTCTGCCAAAGTTAAGCTCGCCGTTTGAATAGAGATTGCCCCCGTCGCTCACCACGATCTCGCACCGCGGCGACTGGCATACGGCGTCGTTCGACGCGACTGCCCACAATGCGCCGTTGCAGCGGAATTCAGATCCATCGCCTGTCACTTCGAGACGAGTCAGGCCGAGGTCGTGGTTCTGCAGATAGACATTGCCGACGACCGTGAACCTGCCGCCGTTCTCCAGGCGGATAGTCGATGTGCGGTCGGAAGAGCTCTCCGGGCTCACGACGAACATTGCGGGCGTGTTGAAGACGGCGCCAGCGCCTATCACCCACATGTCCGGGGCGTTGTCCATCGGCTTCCAGTCCGCTTCCGGGAAATTGTAGGTGCCGTCGTAGAACGCGACGTTCGTCTCGCGCACGACGATGTTCTGGCTGAAACTTCCGGCTGCACCCGCAAGGCTTAGAGATCCCTCATGCATCTCCACGCCGGCCGGCAGGGCAGCGGACGCAACGAGCCGCCCGAGGCCAGTCTTCTTCACGCGGCTCTTCGGCGCGAACGTGAGGTAGGCGCTCTGGCCTTCAGCCACTTCGATCTCGTCCACGCCCAGGCCCGACATGTACTTGATGTTGCCAGTGTAGGCAAGCGCCTTGCGGTTGTCAGTGCAGTTGTACCCGCTCACTACCTCGAGGTCCACCCATACCAAGCCGTCGTTGGAGGCCTGCAGACGCCATGCGGCGGGATCGCGCTCCTTCGCATCGTTGGCCGTGTACCATTCGTACTTCGTCACGCGCTGCGGATTTGCGAACTCGATCACCGTGTATGTGGCGTCGCGGGTTTCGGCGTCGGTCGCATTGACGCGCCCGTCGAGCCACTTCGTGTCCACCGTGCCGTCAACGAGCTTCTCGGGCTTCTCGCCGCTCGGGAACGGCCATGTGGCATTGTCGTAGTTCCAGGTGGCTCTGCTGTTGTAGGGCGTGGGGTCGTACGATATGCCGCTGCGGTTCTGGGTGATGTCCGCTCCGTTCTCGTCGAAGAGCTTGAGCTCGGAGACCTGCATCATGTTGTTTCCCGCGGTCTTCGTGCCTTCGATCTTGAAGCGGAAGAACCTGTACGCCACAGGCTGAAGCTCGCCTGGCACAAGGTCGATCTGGACAGGCGACAGCGCGCGGATGAAACCCGCCGTAACGTCGGCATCCACCTTCACCTTCTCGGGACTCCCCGCACCCTCCCCCTGGAACACCGCAGTGTCGCCTGCAGCGAAATAGCCCGAACTCCAGTTGGGTCCGCTCCAAAGGCCTTCAACGGGACCATTCCAGATCTGATAAGCGCCATGCGCCGCGAGCGCGGCCGCAGCCACGCACAGCTCGATCAAGGCAATCTTTGCATTTTTCATTTCGTCCTCGTTTTTCTTGAGCGTGTTTCGCAAGGAAAGCTTCACCCGCCCATAGCCAGCCACAATTTTTTCATTTAAATTATATCAATTTATGCAAAACGAATTGTCACCGGATTGCAACCGAGAAGTGTTTGATTATGTCGCCATACATGCGAAATGGGCGCTTGCGCCAAAGCACAAGGTTATGATATACTACATTTTTAAGGCAGCGTGTCGTCTCCGCCGAGTGGCGTTTTCGCATTCTGCATAAAACAGAAAAGAGGATACGCCATGGCGACCGCAAGCAAAACAGCCGTCAGGATTCTTGCGTCTGCATTTTCAGCAGCGCTTTTCACTAATCTGGCCTTTGCCGTAGATCCCGTCGTAGTATGGGACGGCATGTCAAGCGACTGCAACTTCTCCACTCTTTCGCGCACTGTTGGAGACAACACGTATACGCTGAACCTGAATGAAATGAACTCCGCCGCATCGGATGGCTCGTATCTTCAGATCGGCAATCAGAACGCAAAGGCCGCCATCACCATCACCGCTCAGAACGCGAACGAAGGCGTGATGGATGGCTTTGGAACCACCGGTGAAATCACTGTGATCATGAAATGCAGCGGCGTGCACGCCAACAATGGAGCGAACCGCGCGCTGATATCCCTTCTGGACAACCAGAAATACTCGGCCGGCAACGCGGGATCCGACAACAGCGTCAAGATCGGCGCAAGCGTATGGGATGGCTTCGGCAGATTCATCTGGCAGGGCCATTGGTATGGAAACCAGCTTGACATGCAAAACACGCTTGCAGCGGGAAAGCAGGTCGTCGCGCTTGCATACGGACGCACTGCCGGAACATTCCTGTACGTGAACGGCACGCAGATTGGCGTCAACACCGGCTTGAAGTCCGGCACCTTTACGACGCCGTATGGCATTGCGCTCGGAGGTGTGGATACAGACGACAGCACAGAGTATTATGCCATGACGGGAATGAAGATAGAAGCCGTGGCGGTCTTCACGTCAACGCTCAGCGCG
>CAMIVJ010000076.1 GCA_946401765.1 uncultured bacterium
CTGCGAAAGTCGGCAGGAAAACACTGCCCGCGATTCCCGCCTTCAGAAAACTCCTTCTGTTCTGCATACCATCTCCTTTCTTAGTGCCTAGTGCGCAACCAGCAACCTCGAAACCCAAAACCAGAAACTAGAAACCAGAAACCAGAAACCTCGAAACTCTCAAACCGCCGCACACCGCATCAACCACTGCGCGGGCGGCGTGCGGATGGTTCACGCACACCTCCTTCGCGGCGAACTCGCCGCGCGCGGCCTTGCCGGGATCGTCGCCGTCAATGACCACGCGCCTGATGAAGTCCACGATCTCGTCTTCCGAACGCGCCGTCTTCACATGCTCGAGAAGCCGCCTGCTGAACGGCAGGAACTGCGTGCGCACGGTGTCGTCGTCGGCCAGAAGGAAACACTGCGGATGCCCGGTGTAGAAGTACTCCGCGAGGAACGAGCCGCAGTCGTGGATCATAGCGCTCGACTGCGCGAACGTCTCGAAGTAGTCGCCGCCGCGCTGGAACTCGACGTTCGCATGCGCCTCCATCGCCTTCTCGTATGCGACCGTGCGCTCCGCACCCCACCACTTCGCCGTCGCAAGGCGCGGAAAGAGGAGCGGGTGCGGACGAAACACGAAATCAATCTCAGGAAACATCTCCGGCAGCTTCAGAAAGAGATCCGCATACCTCGGGAACGTGCCCAGCGCCAGCTCCCCAGGCGTCCTCTCCAGCGTGTGATGCGGGCATACAATCACCTTCTTCCGCCCATTCCCCGTTCCACGTTCCCCATTCCCAACATTCGCAAGCCGATCCATCTTGCAGTATCCCGCCACGACGATGCGCCCGTCCAGAAGCGGATTGCGTTCCACGCTCATCTGCCGCGTGGCCTCGTTCGAGACGAAGTACTTCCATGCGAATACGATGTTGGGAAGGTACGGGGTCTTCCTCTCGTTCGAGATGAAGAGTCCGCCGTAGCCGTAGTAGAGTATGCAGACGAGAGCGCGCTCCGAAAGACGCTCGGTGGTGTAGTCGGGCAGCGTCTGATCTTCATAGACGACCGTGCTGAACACTATGTCCGCATCAAGCCCGCGCGCCTTGCGCGTTGCTGGATCGTAGAGCGCCTGCACGGCGTCGCCGTAGCGCTTCGAAAGCGTGCCCACCGTCTTCTCCAAAGTGGCGCGCAGGAACTCCTCCCCGCGCGTCACACGCGGCGCCACGGCGATGACGCACTCGAAGCGCGGATCGTCGCGCATTAACGCGAACACGCTCTCGCCGGAGAACATCGCGGCGTCGCACACGAGAAACGCCACCTTCAGCCGCTCGCCGCGCGCGAGCTTCGCGCGGCACTCCTCCGCGTGCGCCGCGTAACGTGCCATGATGCCCGGCAGCGCGCCCTTCACGCGCGCCTCCTGCGCCGCGCGCAGCAGTTTCTTCCGCAGGCGCTTTCTCGCGCTCTTCACGGGCACGAGCGCGGTCGCGAGGCGTATGATCGTCGTTTTAAAGCTCATGCGCGGCGCCCTCCCAGCTCGCGCGGCAGCGCGCCCGCCGCGCAGAATCCCATGGCCATGCGTTCGATGCCGCATTCTAGGCAGGCGCTGATGCGGTGATGCCCCTGGCGGAGCGAATCCCTGAGGCCGAATATCCTGCACAGATGCACGGATATCGGGCGCGCGTCGTCGTAGCCGCGCTCGCGCAGGCTCGCGGCGAGGCGCTTCATGCTCGCGGCGCGGTCCTTGTTCTTCCTCTGCTGCGGATTGTCAAGAGTGCGCACCGCCCGCTCGAGGCCCATCGCGCGGATCGCCTTCGGCGCGATGTGGTACACCCCCGTTCCGTGGTAGCGGTACTTGCTGCGCAGCGCGCGCACGATAGTGGCGGGGAGGTTCCACTTGGCGATTGACGGACGAAACACCACACGCACCTGCACGGTCTCTCCGCGCGCCGCCGCCTCTTCGGCCTTCGCGCGCCCCCTCAGCAGCGCGTCCGGTCCGTCGGGCCTCACGAGCAGCACCACCCCGTCGCCCGGCAGCGCCTCGTCCGGAATGTCCCCGCCGTCGTAGTCCGGCACTTTCGCAAAGTCGGCCGCCTCCAGCGGATACACGTGCGAGGACCATCCCAGATGCGGCAGCGCGCTCATCTGTACACCTCCTCGGACCATTCGTACCTTTCGCTGAACTCCTCGCCCAGCGCCGCCTCCATCATGTACTTCAGCACTCTTCTCGCGTCGAAGAGCGCATGGTACTTCGCGCGCCCCTCAGCCGCCACCGTCCTGCGCGCGTCGTCGTGCGAGTTGTAGAACGCGATCTTCTCTGCAAGCTCGCGCGCGGTGTGGAAATACACCGCCTCCCTCTCCGAGAAGAAGCGCTGCATGTCGTTGCCGTCGTACATGAACGTCAGCACGCCGTTCCCCATCAGGTGCGTGATGCGGTCGGAAGCGTACCACTTCCAGTTCTCGAAGCGGTTGATGGAAAGGCCCATCTTCGAGGCGGCGATGGCGTCCTCGTAGTCGCGACCCACAACGAGCGGAGAGCCCATGCCGAAGAAGCCGAGACGCACTGAGGGATCCATCAGCGGCGCAAGTTCGTCGAGAAGAGCCTTGCGCGCGTCGGCCAGCGCCGGGCGCCCGGCAAAAAAGAGGTCGTACTTGAAGTCGGACCTCTGCGAGTTGTCCTCCACCTCGAACGACGGGTCGCTCGGATTCGGGAAGAAGCCCACCACGTTGCGTCCTGTGAACCACTGTTTCAGCACGTCGCCTGCCGTCGTCACGAATATCGCGTCGCACGATTCGCGCCGCCGCGATATCTGCGCCCTGCAGTGCTCCGTCTCCACGGGATCGCAGTTGATGTGCACGATCTTGACGCCCGGAACGGCCGCGTGGATCGCGTCGAGCGTCGCGTTAGTCACGTAGTCGCAGTGGCTCATGAAAACGAAGTCCGGACGCCAGTTGCGCGCCGTCTTCACGAGGCGCGAGTTCATCATCTTCGCGCCCACGTTCCGCATGAACCCGAGCGGCGCGAGAAAGCGCGTGACGTCGCGCTCGGAGAACGTGAGCACCTGCCAGCCGTTGCGTATCGCCCCCGCTGCAAGGCGCATGTCTATGCCCGTTCGGCCCCTGCCCCAGTGGCGCACGAGGAAATTGCCTACGAAGAGGATGCGCGGGCTTTTCTTCATGCGATCCTCCCCTCCCGCTTCTCAAGCTGCGCGAGCGAGGCGGCCTTGGGCGTCTTGCGGAAGTAGTGGTAGTTGAGCACCCAGCACGACGGATGACGGCGTATCACGCGCTCAAGGGCGGAGAGGCAGCGCTGCGTGCACGCCCACACGTCGCGCGCGGCGTCGGCGTCGATGGCGTCCAGAAGCTCGCAGCGGTAGGTGCCGTCCTTGAGCGGACGCGACCACGCCACGAGCACGGGCGTCTTGGCCTTCGCAGCGAAGAACGCCGGCGCCGCCGATACCGGCATCGGCCTTCCGAAGAACCTCACCCACACGCCACCTTCCTTCGGCCGCACCACCTGGTCCACCAGCAGGCCGATGTCGTAGCCGTCCTTTATCCCCTTCATGAGCGCGCGGAACGCGCCGTCGGCATGCACGATCTCCTGTCCAATCGCCTTGCGGCTGCGCATCAGAAGGCGCGTCATCGCCGGCGTGCCGATGTCCTTCGCCACGCTCATCATCTTGTGCCCCTCAAGATGCACCAGCTGCGAGAGCACCTCCCAGCAGCCGATGTGCCCGCTCACCGTCACGACCGGCCTGTACTTGGCAAGCAGCTCGCGGCACTGCTCGGTGAGGGCGGCCGCCGAGCGTGCGCGTTCGCCCGAGCGCCTGCTCGTCCAGAAGAGATGCCCCACCGTGCGCGCCATGTTCCTGTAGCTGCGCCTGAGGATGAGCGTTTCGCGCCGAGTGGGCGGCGAATCGTGCGGGGTCTTCATGTCGCGCTCCGGCGGATAGACGCCGGTGACCACGCGCAGGTTGAAGAGGGAGACGTCGCGCCCCGCGCGGTCGAAGCGGTACATCACGGCCGAGGCGAAGTCGCACAGCGCCAGCATCATCCTGTGCGTCACATTGGAGAAAACGAGCATGCCCAGGAGAATGCCCAGCCATTCGAACGGCCTGCGCAGCCCCCTCTTTATCGGCTTTTTCTGTCTTCTTTTCTTCTTCATCTACAGGCTAGAGCGCGGCGGCGGCACGGCGCAGACGCTCCACCGTGCGTTTGCGGCCAAGTATCTCGCACATCTCGAAGAGTCCGATGCCTTCGCCGCGTCCGCTCACCGCCACGCGGATGGGATGCACCCACGGACCCATCCCGCCGCCCTGCGAAAGCTCCTTCACCATCGCCTCGCCTGCGGCCGCGGTGAACGGCTCGAGCGCCTCGAAGCGGGCGGCGAGGTCGAGCAGCAGCTCCTTCACGCCGGGCTTGCGCAGGCGCTTCTCCACTGCCTTCTCGTCGACGGGATAGTCGTCCGTGAAGAACGGCGCGGCCATGGCCGGGATGTCGTTCCAGAACTTCGTGCGCACCTGCATCTGGTCCACAAGCATCTCGAGGGCCGGACCCTCCTCCGGCGCGTATCCCGCCTCGCGCAGCTTCTCGAGCATCTTCGCGCGGTACGTCTCGCGCGGCGCGCGGCGTATGTACTCGCCGTTCATCCACTGCAGCTTCTTGATGTCGAACTTCGCGGCCGTCACATGCACCTTCTCGATGTCGAAGAGCTCCACCATCTCGTCGCGCGTGAGCACCTCACGGTCGTCGCCCGGGTTCCAGCCGAGGAGGAGTAGGTAGTTGAAGAGCGCCTCGGGCAGATAGCCCTGCTCGCGGAACTCGCCCACGAACGCGGCGCCGTCGCGCTTGGAGTAGGGCTTGCCCTGCGCGTTCACGATCATCGAGAGGTGGCCGTAGCGCGGAGGCGTGGCGCCGAGGGCCCTGAAGAGCTCAAGGTGCTTGAAGGTGTTCTCCACGTGGTCGTCGCCGCGGATGACATGCGTCACGCCCTGGTCGATGTCGTCCACCACGTTCGCGAGGTGGAAGATTGGCGAGCCGTCGGAGCGCACGATCGCGAAGTCGGGAACGTCCTCGGCCTTCTTCTCCATGTGGCCCTTCACGATGTCGTCGAACGCGAGCGTGCCCTCCTTGGGCATGCGGAACATCACCACCTCGCCTGTCTTGCCGTCGCGGGAGGTCTTCTCCATCTTGTAGGCGCGGCCGTCGGCGAGCAGCTTCTCCACGCACGCAAGGTGGCGCGACACGTTCTTCGTCTGGTAGAACACGGGCTCGTCGTAGTCGAGGCCGAGCCATTCCATGCAGTCCATCAGGGTCTGTATGGCCTCGGGCGTGGAGCGTTCGAGGTCGGTGTCTTCCACGCGCAGCAGGAACTTGCCGCCGGTGTGGCGCGCGTAGAGCCAGTTGTAGATGGCGGCGCGGATGTTGCCGATATGCACTTTGCCCGTCGGCGACGGGGCGAATCTCACTCTTATGTCTGACATGGCTGAATCCGATTATACCAAAGAGCCGCAGTTAGCACAAGCGGCGGCTTCGGCCGCGAGCGACTCAATCGCGGCCCAGTCGCATCTGGCGATGGCGTCCTTCGGCGCCACCCACGTGCCGCCGCAGCACAGCACCTCCGGCACGGCCAGATAGTCGCGCAGGTTGGCGAGGCTGATGCCGCCCGTGGGCATGAACTCCACGCCCGTGAAGCGGAACGCGCCGAGAAGGTTCTTGATCATCTTCACGCCGCCAGCAGCCTCCGCGGGAAAGAACTTGACGATCCTAAGGCCGGCCGTGAGAGCCTGGGAGAGCTCGCTCGCGGTCGCGATGCCGGGAACAAACGGCAGGCCGAGATCCTTGGCGGCGTTCACCACCGCGGGATCGAACCCTGGCGCCACGCCGAACGCCGCGCCAGCCTCAAAGGCGGCGCGCGCCATCTCGGGCGTCACGAGGGTGCCCGCCCCCACCACGGCCTCCGGCACCTCGGCGCGGATCGCGCGGATCGCGGCGGCTGCCGCCTTCGTGCGGAACGTCACCTCCAACACGCCCAGGCCGCCCTTCACTAGAGCGCGGGCGAGCGGCACGGCCTTCGCCTCTTCCTCTATCACGATCACCGGCACTACGCCGGACCTCTTCAGGACCTCTCTGATGTCCATTTTTATCAGTTCTCCTTCACGGTTCCCTTGAGCACTGCGATGAACGCGCTCTGCGGCACGTTCACGTGGCCGAACTCCTTCATGCGCGCCTTGCCGCGCTTCTGCTTCTCGAGCACCTTCATCTTGCGCGTCACGTCGCCGCCGTAGAGCTTCGCGAGAACGTCCTTGCGGAACGGACGTATGTCCTCGCGCGCGATGATCTCGCGCCCGATCGCCGCCTGCACCGGAATCTTGAACATGTGCGGCGGAATCGTCTCTGCGAGGGCCTTGCACATCTGGATGCCGCGCGCGCGCGCCTTGTCGCGGTGCACCATCGTGGCGAAGGCGTCCACCTGCTCGGAGTTGAGCAGGATGTCCATGCGCACGATGTCGCTCTCCTGGTAGCCCGCGGGCTCGTAGTCCATCGAGGCGTAGCCGTGCGAGACGCTCTTGAGCGTGTCGTGGAAGTCGATGAGAATCTCGTTCAGGGGCAGCATGCAGTGCAGCATCACGCGGTGGCCGTCAACCGTCTCGGTGCCCTCCACGAGGCCGCGGCGGTCCATCACGATGCGCATCACGTCGCCGATCGACTCGGATGGCGTGATGATGCGCGCCTTGAGGATTGGCTCGGAGATCGTGTCGAACGTCGAGGGCTCTGGCATCTGGAGCGGGTTGTCGAGGTCGCGCACCGTGCCGTCCTTCATCTTTATCTTGTAGATGACGCCGGGCGTGGTGGAGATGATGTCGAGGTTGAACTCGCGCCGCAGGCGCTCCTGCACGATCTCCATGTGGAGAAGGCCGAGGAATCCGCATCTGAAGCCGAATCCCAGCGCGATGGACGACTCATGGTGGAACGAGAACGCCGCGTCGTTGAGGTGCAGCTTCTCTAGCCCCTGGCGCACCTTCTCGAACTCGTCGGTGGACATCGGATAGATGCCGCAGAACACCGTGGGGCGCAGCTCCTTGAAGCCCGGGAGCGGCTCTTCGCTGCCGAGGCGCGCGGAGGTCACGGTGTCGCCGATCTTGATTTCGGCTGGATCCTTCACCGTGCCCACGAGATAGCCGGTCTGGCCGGCCTCGAGCTTGGCTGCGGGCTTCTTCGTGGGCGAGAAGATGCCAACCTCGTGGAGAGTGGTCGTGACGCCGGAGCCCATGAACTTCACGGTGTCGCCGCTCTTGACGGTGCCGTCCACAATTCGCACGTATGTGATCACGCCGCGGAACTCGTCGAACACGCTGTCGAAAACGAGCGCCCTGAGGGGCGCATCTACGCCGCGCGTCTTGGGGGGCGGGATGCGCTTGACGATGGCCTCGAGCACGTCGGCGCAGCCAACGCCGGTCTTTGCGGAGACGAGAAGCGGATCGTCCATGGGGATCGCGAGGATGTCCTCAACCTGCTTGGAGACGCCAGCCACATCCGCGCCGGGAAGATCAACCTTGTTCAGCACCGGAACGATCTCGAGGTTTGCGTCCTGCGCGAAATACGTGTTCGCCACGGTCTGCGCCTCCACGCCCTGTGCGGCGTCCACCACAAGAAGCGCACCTTCGCAGGCTCCCATCGAACGGCTCACCTCGTAGGCGAAGTCAACATGGCCGGGAGTGTCGATGAGGTTGAAGAGATACTGCTTTCCGTCCTTGGCGTTGTAGAGCATCGAGACGGGGTGGCTCTTGATGGTGATGCCGCGCTCGCGCTCGAGGTCCATCGCGTCGAGAGTCTGCTCCTTGAGCTCACGCTGCGGCACGGCCTTCGTGAGCTCCAGGATGCGGTCCGAGAGCGTGGTCTTGCCGTGGTCAACGTGCGCGATTATGCAGAAATTGCGGATGTTGTCTAGTGTCTTCTCCATGGGAAGATTTATTATATCAAAAAAACGCGTGTTCGTGTGGCCTATTCCGTGGCTCGTGGTTCGTGGCTCGTGGTTCGTGGTTCGTGGCTCGTGGTTCGTGGCTCGTGGTTCGTGGTTCGTGGCTCGTGGTTCGTGGTTCGTGGCTCGTGGTTTGTTCGCATGGCTAATGGAGCGGAACGACCTTCAGGCTGCGGCGGCCCCAAAGGCGGGCCTCTTCGTGAGAAGGAAACCAAACGTCGATGTGCCGCCCGTTGATGGCCCCTCCCACGTCTTCCACCACTCCCGTGCCGTAGCCTGGTATCTTAAGCCGCGTGCCGAACGGAAACACCTTCGGGTCCGCCGCCACCGTGCCATGCTTCGCCACCGTGCCACGAGCCGTCACGCCAACCTTCTTCCGCCTGCCCTTCATCGGCCCGTACGTGTACACTGGCGGACCCAGCCCCAGCCAGCTGCGCCGCCACCCGCAGCACTCCCCGCAGCTGCAGTACCCCGTCACCAGCACATCGCCCTTCTCTTCCTCCGTCGGCGGCGGAATCGCCGTCAGCTTCGGCGCGCCTCCCCCGCACCCGCGCACCACGGCGAGCACAACGGCAAGCGCGAATCCGCAAGCCGCGGCATACCACACGAGCCGCGGTCTTTTCCGCAGAACGCGCCTCACAGTCGCGGCGATGTTGTTTCGAGCCTTGTCCACTTCGTCACCGCAATCAGTTCTTGTTCATCATGTCCTTGGTGTCGGCGTCGAGCTTGACGGCCTTTTCCTTCGGCGCCTTGCTGCCGAGGAAGACGTCCGTGAACCACTCCGGCGAGACGGTCCATTTCGGATTGAAGTCGTCCGAAGCGACATAGCGCCAGAGCGTGCGCTTGAAGAGGCGCGCGGACGTGGAGTTCGCGTCGATGTTGAGCCCGCACACGATGAGACGTCCCTTCCCCACTCTCAGCTCGAAGAAAGGCGAGATGAAGTAGGAGTGGTGCAGGTCGGGAACGACGGTTATGATAGGACGATAATCCGCAGGCAGCCCCTCCAGTCGATGCGAGGTCGCATGGCGCTTGCCTTCGGAAAAGAGCTTGCGCCAGAACTCGTCCTGCCAGTAGTCGCATCCAGTCGGCGCAAGCGCGGGATGGTCGGCGTCCACCACCGCGCCGAACCCAATGTGCTTGCGGTTAGTCGCGAAGAGTCCCGTTGACCAGTAGATCGGGTTGACGGTGGTGATGTCGCTCTTCGCGCTCTTTCCAGTGTACACCACGCGTCCTCCCTGCGCAAGCGCCTTCGCGGCGGCGGCGGGTTCGGACGTTATCAGCACGCCCTCCGGCAGCGGGTCGGGCACCCTGATGCGCGGCAGCACGTATATGCGCCAGCTGTTGTCGCCGAAGCGAAGTTCCGGGCGGCTCGGCGCGGCAAACGTCTCAAGCGGCACCGACACGCCGCCGACGTCCGCGAGCTCGCCCGCGGGAATCGGCTTCTTCGCCTCCGCCCAGCCGCCATGGACGCCGAACGACCAGCGCCAGCGCGCGCCCGCCGGTATCGCCTCCGCAAGCTCGTTCCTCACGAGAAGCCGCGCCGTGAACGTCTCGTTCGAGGTCCAGAGGAACTTCGGAAACTTCGCAAGGCACGGCACGGTGCTCATCAGAACGGAGAACGGCGGCACCTCTCCGAGGGCGGGCTTCGCGTCGAAGAACGCGTCGTACCATCCGATCAGCGCCTCGCCCTGCCCGGTGTAGTCGCGCATGGCGAGGTAGTTGATTCCGTCGCATGAGGGAGTTCGCAGGAAGCCTTCCGTCTCAAGTTTGTAGAAGTGGCGGCTCGTCTGCATGGATGCGGAATGGAACTCGCGCGCGAAGCGGAACGTGTTGTTGGAGATCGCCATCTCGCGCCTCGGCCACCATCGCCACGGAACGAGAAGCCCGTTGAACTTCTGGATCTGCTCGTCCCACATCGGATAGACAGGCCACTGCCCTATCTCATGGGCGATCACCGGAATCGGCGCCTTGGAATAGACGTTCTCGTAGTCATAGTCGGCCTC